>NZ_RAWC01000247.1:0-13220 GCF_003611685.1 Corallococcus sp. CA049B
ACCCAACCCCGACTCCCCCGCCCTTCAACCGCGCCCGAGCCCTACTGCAAGGGCGCGGCCAACGTGTCCTGGCAAAGGTGCCCCCTCGGAGGAAGCCTCGGGGAGCCAGATGCAGGGGCAGGGGCCCTGTCCGTCAGCCGGTAATTCCTGCCGACCGGAGGGAGGGGGGACGGTAAAGAAAGACGCCCGCACGGGTCTCCCCGGCGGGCGTCGATGCATGTGTTGTGTTTTGGACCGGGCGAAGGACTACAGCACCTTCACCGGCACTTCCTTGAGCACCTGGTCGCCGCGCATGACGGTCACGGTCCACGCGCCGGCCTTGGGCAGCCGCACGCCGGTCCACTGACGCGCGCGCCAGCCCTCGCCCTTCACCTTCACGTCCTTCGTCTCGCGCACGGTGGCGCCCTGCTTCACCTGCACCGTGATGTCGTCGATGGAGTCGCCCTGCGGCACCAGGTAGCTCTGCCACAGCATCACGTTGGTGCCCGCCTTGACGCCCTCGGGGCCCACCTCGGCGATGCACTCGTACTTGTTGGGGCCGTCCTTGGCCACCTCCGTGCAGAGCTTGGCCTCCACCAGCACGGGGCCCTGGCCCTGGCCCTTGTAGAAGTAGTTCCAGGTGTCGCGAATCGCGTCCGCGCTGGGGGCCTTCACCGGCTCCGCCGCCGGCGCCGCCGCCTCCTGCGCTCCCGCCACCGCCGCCACACCCAGCACCGCGCACAGCACGCTTCCGTTGAACAGGCTCTTCATGACTTGGGGTCCCCTCGTTGATGTTGAAGGCGGCCGGCCCACGTCCGGCCCCTGGGTGTGCCTGTCTACCATGAAACATCCCGCGTCATTCCCCGAGCCCCGGATTCCAGGGCTTCGCACGGGGGACGCCGCGCCGCGCTAGCCGAACAGGAAGAAGCCGAGCGTCACCAGCGGCAGGTACGCGAGGAAGGCCACCAGGAGGAAGCCGAGGATGTCCTTGAACTCCAGCCGGGCCACCGCCAGCAGCGGCAGCGCCCAGAAGGGCTGGATGAGGTCGGTGGCCATGTCGCCCCACGCGTACGCCAGCACCACCTTCTCCGGCGCCACGCCCAGCCGTCCCGCCGCGTCCAGCAGGTAGGGCGCTTCAATGGCCCACTTGGAGCCTCCAGAAGGCACGAAGTAGTTCACCACGCCGCTGTAGAGGTACACGATGGCGGGGAAGGTCTGCTGCGTGGACAGCGACACGAAGAGCTCCCCGATGCGGTCCGTGAGCCCCGTGGCCTTGAAGATGCCGTAGATGCCCGCGTACAGCGGGAACTGCAGCACGATGCCGTGCAGCACGCTCGCGGCCTCCTCGCTCGCCTTGGGCAGCCGCGCGGGCGTGCCGTGCAGCAGCACCGCCAACGTGAGGAAGGTGAAGTTCACCACGTTGAGGTTGAGCGCCTTCCAGCCGCCGTGGAGCCACAGGTGCCGCGCGAACCACGCCAGGCCCAGCACGCCGAAGACGGCGTTGAGCAGCCACGCGTGATCCAACCACTCCGCGGGGCTCAACTTCCCTTGAGGCTTTTCCGGCGGGACGAAGTCACCCAGCTTCTCCAGCACCGCGGGCTCCACGCGCACCGTGCGCTCCGGTGAGGGGTGCAGCGCCCACGCCAGCGCCGTGAGGAGCAGCACCGCGGCCAGCGTGAGGCCCACGTTGAAGGGGGAGAAGAGCGTCCGGTCGATGGGGATGACCCCCAGCTGCTTCTCCAGGAAGTGTCCCGGCGTCGCCACCAGCAGCGGCGCGGAGGCGGACAGGCCCGCGTGCCACGTGGCGCCCAGCCCGAAGTAGGCGCACGCCACCAGCAGCCGATAGTCCACATCTGGACGCCTGCGCGCGATGAAGCGCACCAGCATGGCGCTGGCGACGAGCGACAGGCCCCAGTTGAAGTACGCGAGCGCCATGGACACCGCCGCCATCAGCGCGGTGGCGCTCCGGGGGCTCTTGGGCAGGCGGGCCACCCCTTCCAGCAAGGCCTTCACCGGCGCGGTGAGCGCGAGCAGGTAACCGGTGAACATCACCAGGGCCATCTGCATGGAGAAGGTGAGCAGCTCCCAGAAGCCTCCGCCCCACGCGTCCAGCACCACCGGCGGCGCGGCGCCCACCCAGCCCAGGGCCAGCGCCATGGTGAGCAGGGTGAGCAGCACCGCGATGGCGAAGGCGCTGGGGACGAAGCGCGCGGAGAAGCGGCCCAGGCCTTCGGCGAACCGGACGAGGGTTTCCACGGTGAGGGCTCCAGGGGGCAGGGGGCCCCGGCGCGAAACTCCCAGGGCGACACCCCGGGTTTTACGGTATGAGCGGTCGCCATGTCCCCTAGCGAGCAGCACCCTCCCGTCTTCGAACGCATCGCGACAGGCGTTCCCGGACTGGATCCCATCCTGGGCGGTGGCCTGGTGGCCTCAGGTGTCTACATCGTGGTGGGGGAGCCCGGCGCGGGGAAGACCCTCCTCGCCAACCAGCTGTGCTACTCGCAGGCGCGCCAGGGCACGCGCTGTCTGTACGTGACGCTGCTCGCCGAATCGCACTCGCGCATGCTGGCGAACCTGCGCAGCATGGCGTTCTTCGACGCCTCCCAGCTGCCGCAGCGCATCTACTACGTCAGCGGCTTCCGCATGCTGGAGGAGCAGGGGCTGCCGGGCCTGCTGGAGCTGCTGCGCCGGGAGATGCGCAACCACGGCGCGGGCATCCTGGTGCTGGACGGGCTGGTGCAGGCGCAGGAGGCCGCGGGCAGCAGCCGCGACTTCAAGAAGTTCATCCACGAGCTCCAGGTGTCCGCCGGCCTGTCGCGCTTCACCGCGCTCCTGCTCACCAGCAGCGTGGGCCCCACCGTGCACCCGGAGTACACCATGGTGGACGGCATCCTGGAGCTGCGCGAGCGCACGGCGGCCATGCGTTCGTGGCGCGAGCTTCAGGTGCGCAAGTTCCGCGGCAGCTCCAGCCTCAACGGCGCGCACCACTTCCGCATCTCCGAGGCGGGCGTGGAGGTGTTCCCCCGCCTGGAGACGATGGTCAGCCGCTCGCAGCCCCCGGACTGGGGCACGCAGCGCGTGCGCTTCGGCGTGCCCACGCTGGACGCCATGATTCCGGAGGGCTTCGCCGCGGCGTCCACCACCCTGGTGATGGGGCCTCCGGGCTGCGGCAAGAC
The DNA here is from genome assembly GCF_003611685.1 of Corallococcus sp. CA049B. Lineage (NCBI taxonomy): Bacteria > Pseudomonadati > Myxococcota > Myxococcia > Myxococcales > Myxococcaceae > Corallococcus > Corallococcus sp. CA049B. Next base: position 3,156 of record NZ_RAWC01000247.1, read on the forward strand.
GATCCTCGGCGTCAGCCACCTGGCGGAAGGGCTGCGCCTGGGCGAGCCCTGCCTGATGGTGAGCTTCTACGAGGGGCCGGACCGGCTGATGCACAAGGCGGCCAACGTGGGGCTGTCCCTGGCCAGCGCGGTGAAGGACGGCCGGCTGGTGCTCCAGTGGAACATGCCCGCCGAGTGCAACCTGGACATGGTGGCGCACGCGCTGATGGAGGATGTGCGCAGACGCGGCGTGAAGCGCCTGTTCGTGGACGGCCTGAGCGCCATGGTGGAGACCACCCACGAGCCGGCGCGCATCAGCCCCTTCTTCGCCGCGCTCACGCAGGAATTGCGACGCCACGGGGTGACGACCGTCTTCACGCTGGAGACGCCGCGCCTGTTCGGCCCGGACATGGATGTTCCCCTGGGGACCGGCCTGTCCGGCGTGGCGGAGAACCTGCTGTTCATGCGCCACCTGGAGCTCAATGGCCGCCTGAGGCGGCTGCTCTCCATCTTCAAGCTGCGCGACGCGGACTATGATCCGACGCTGCGCGAGTTCCTCATCACCTCCCAGGGAATCGAGATCCAGCCGCCCTTCCAGCCGTCGCCCGAGTTGCTGCTCACCGGTATCGCCCGCTTCCCGGGCAACCACTCCTGACCCCCAGAGGCTCCGTGGTTCCCGCGACCGAGACCGTGCTGGTGGTGGACGACGAACAGGGCATCCTGGAGGCGCTCGCGGACCTCCTCCGAGAGGAGGGCTACCGCGTGCTCACGGCGTCCCATGGCCGCGAGGCCCTGGAGCGCATGGCGGAGGTGACGCCAGACCTGGTGCTGACGGACTGGATGATGCCCGTGCTGGATGGCCCCGCGCTCATCGCGCGCATCCAGCAGGACGCGGTCCTGCGCCACATCCCCGTGCTGGGCATGAGCGCCGTGGACGTCAACGGCCTCAAGCGCCTGCACCCGGGCATGGAGTTCCTCCAGAAGCCGTTCGACATCCGGGCCCTGATGAAGCTGGTGCGCCGGGCCCTGGACGCGAATCCCCGCGTCCGGGGAGGGTGAAGCGCACCGCCCGCGTGCCCGGAGGGTCCGCCATGTTCCACCTGCTCAAGCTGGGCCCCGTGCCCCTCTCCGTGGGCACCACCGGCGTCTACCTGCGCATCGGCGAGACGGGCGACCCGTCCGCCCCCGTCTTCGAACAGACGGACCTGTCCGGCGTGCGCGCGCTCATCGCCGGCCTGGAGCCGTCCCAGGTGTCGTGCGAGCCCGCCCTGGCGGACGCAGCCGCCGAGCTGGGCCTGGCCGTGGCGCCTCCGTCCCTGGCGGCGCTCTCCGCCCGGGCGGCCATCGCCACCTTCCTCGCGTGGGGACAAATGGGCGTGTCCGGGCTGGGCAGTGACAAGGCGCTGCTCTTCGTCCAGGCCGCCACCGAGTTCTGGGACGCGAAGCCCTGGACGCACTGGGACGACAGCCAGGCCTTCACCGTGGACGTGACGGGCGCGCACGAGCACACCTACGAGGGCTGCGTCTTCCACGGCGAGGACGAGGGCCCCTCGGGCCTGGCCCTCTACCTGTCCCCCGGTTCGCTGGGGCGGCTCCTGGAGCTCCAGGTGCACGGCGCCGACAAGGAGGCGCAGGCCCTGCCCGCCATCACCGTGTCGCTGGAGGCCCGCCCCACCTACGCCGTGGACGCGCTGTCCGCCGCCGGCCGCGCGCCCCGGCTGCCCCTGCCCGTGAAGGCCGGTCCCCAGGGGCTGTCCGTGCCCTCCAGCCTGGAGTCCCTCATCCTGGTGGCCGCCCTGCGCGCCGTGGCCCGCCTGTCCCCGTCCCAGCCGGAGGCCCTGAGCAGCATGGTGGCCGGCGACGCCCGCATGGACGTCCGCGTCCGCGCCCCCGCCCCCCGCGTTCGCAACTAGGCGGAATCAGGCACCCCCTGGCGTGACGCACCCCGGCCAGCCAGGCGGCCGGGCTCGTGTGAAACTGTGAACAACCGCCTCCACCGAAAAGGTTGATTCACAAAGTATCTGGGTCCATAGGTGGAGACGTGACTGACGCCGGCCTCTCATCACGGGTCCAGCGCTTCCTCACGACGCACATCGATTCCATCGAGAAGCTGGAGGTGCTCCTCCTGCTTCGCGCCCGGACGGAGCGGGCATGGAACGCGCCGGCGGTGGCCCTGGAGCTGCGCATCACCGAAGCCTCGGCGGCCCGCCGCATGGCGGAGCTGAAGACGGGAGGGCTGCTTCTCCAGGATGGGGAGGCGCAGGACGCCTACCGCTTCAGCCCCGGCCGCTCGGAGGACGTGCAGGCCACGGCGGAGCTGGCGGCGGCGTACTCGGCGCGCCGCGTGAGTGTGATTTCGTTCATCTTCTCACGCCCCATGGACCGGGTGAGGGGCTTCGCGGACGCGTTCGTGCTCAAGCAGGACAGGGACAAGGACGGCGACGGACATGGCTGAGGCGGTCTACATCCTGTGCGCGTTGACGAGCCTGGCGTGCGCGGTGCTGCTGCTGCGGGCCTGGCGGCGCACGCGCGGCAAGCTGCTGCTCTACAGCGGCCTGTGCTTCGCGGTCTTCACGCTGAACAACATGCTGCTCTTCGCGGACCTGGTGCTCGTCCCGACGATGGACCTGTCGCTGGCGCGCACCGGTACCTCGCTCGTGGGCGCCAGCGTGCTGCTCTTCGGCCTCATCTGGGACGTGTCCTAGGGGGGGACACCATGTTCAAGCTCCTGCTCGATGGCGCGGTGTTGATGGCGTACCTGGCGTGCGCCCTCTTCTTCCTGCGCTTCTACCTCCAGTCGAAGGACCGGCTGTTCGCGCTGTTCTCGCTGGCCTTCACGCTGATGGGCGTCCACAACCTGCTGGGCGCGCTGGTGGCGCCCACCCTGGACGCCGAGCGCATCCACTACCTGTATGTCGTCCGCCTGATGGCCTACCTGCTCATCCTGGGAGCCATCTGGGACAAGAACCGCGCGGGGCGTAGCGCGCGGTGAGATGTTGTTCCCATGACCACGACATCGCTTCCCCGCTTCACCCCGCGCCGCGCGCTCGGGCGCACGGGTTTCACCGCGACGGCGGTGGGCATTGGCGACCTGGCGGACCGCACGGTGCCGCGCGAGGAGCTGGTCGCCACGCTCGCGAGGGCGCTGGACGCGGGGCTCAACGTCATCGACACGGCGCCTGGCTACGAGGACGGCCTGAGCGAGGAGGTGGTGGGCGAGGCGCTGCGCGGCCGGCGTGAGGGCGTGTTCGTCATCGACAAGGTGGACGCGCTGGACGCGCCGGTGGCGCCGCAGGTGGAGGCGTCCCTGCGGCGGCTGGGCCTGCCGTCGGTGGACCTGTTCGCGCTGCACGCGGTGAAGTCGCTGGCGCAGTGGGAGGAGCTGGCCCGGCCGGGCGGCGCGCTGGAGCAGCTGGAGGCGTGCGTGGCGAAGGGGCAGGCGCGCTTCAAGGGCATCTCCTGCCACCACCCGGACGCGCTGGTGGCGGCGGTGCGCTCCGGGCGGTGTGACGTGGTGATGTTCCCGCTGGGGCCCTTCGTGGACGCGCGCTACGTGCGGGAGGTGCTGCCCCTGGCGCGAGAGAAGGGCGTGGGCGTGGTGTCCTTCAAGACGTTCGGCGCGGGCAAGCTCCTGGGGGACACGGAGGGCTACGGCCGGCCGCTCCAGGCGCGCCCGCGCGGCAAGGTCAGCTCCGGTGGAGAGGCGCCAGGCACGCCGGTGCTGCCGCACCTGTCGGTGGCGGAGTGCGTGCGCTACACGCTGACGTTGGATCCGGACGTGATGTTGATGGGGATGGGCTTCCCGAACGAACAGGACGCCGCGCTGCGGGCGGCCTCGGCCTTCCAGCCGCTCGACGCGGCGGGGATGCAGGCGGTGCGGGAGCGGGCGCACGCCGCCATCCAGGGGAAGGGGGCGGTGTGGTGGAACCCGCCTTCACCGGACGTCGCGGCGGGCTGAGGCACCGCGCGCGGGCAGGCAGGCCGGGCGGGTTGCCTGCCCGACACTCGCCTGGAGTCCCGCGGGCCTGAAGGCTTGTGGCCCGCTGGGGGTCGTCATTATCGAAGCGTCCCTTTGGTGAGGCGTCATCCCCGTGACGCCGTGGCCCGCGCTCCATGCCCGAACCGTCCATCGAGCCTTCGACCGAGCCTGCCGGCGAGCCACCGCCGCCGTCCGCCGTGACGGCGAACGACGCGGTCCCCATGTCCGTGAGCGGAGGCGGGGCTGTCGCGCCTGTGCCCCTGGCCGGTGCGCGTGAGGCGTCCTCCTCTTCGGAGGAGGGCCGCTTCGCGTTCCTGGCCCGCGCGGGCGAGGTGCTGTCGTCGTCGCTGGATGAACCCACGGTGCTGCGCCAGCTGGCGGAGCTGGTGGTGCCGGTGTTCGCGGACTGGTGCGCGGTGGACCTGGTCACGCCGTCACGCACGGTGGTCCGCCGGGCCGCGGCGCACCGGGACCCCTCGCTCGTGCCCACCGTGTATGCCATCGCCGAGCGCTGGGCGCTCCAGGAGAACGGCTCCCAGGGCGTGGCCCACGTGCTGCGCACCGGCGAGGCCCGCCTCATCCCGGACGTGCCCGAACAGGCCCTCCTGGAGGCGGCCCGGGGGAACGCGGCCCTGGAGGAGACATGGCGCCTGGGGTGCCGCTCCGTGATGGTGGTGCCGCTGGTGGCGCGGGGCCGGGTGCTGGGGTGTCTGTCATTGATGTCCGGCACGGCCGGCCGCTTTGGCGAATGCGACCTGGAGCTGGCGCGCGAGCTGGCCCGCCGGGCCGCGCTGTCCCTGGACAACGCGCTCCTGTATGGCGAGGCCCGTCAGGCCCAGGCGCGCACGGCGCGGCTCCAGGCGGTGACGGCGGCCCTGTCCCGCGCGGCCTCCGAGGACGCGGTGGCGCAGGTGCTGGCGCGCGAGGTGTGGGAGGCGAGCGGCGCCACGCGCGTCGCGGTGCTGGCGCTGGAGGAGGATGGCCGCATGCGCCCGCTGCGCGTCCTGGGCTATCCGGAGGAAGCGCTGGCGTCGTTCACCCGGCCCCCGGAGGGGACGGCCCCGGACCTCCGGCGCGAGGCGGGGTGGTTCGGTTCGCTGGAGGAGTTCATCGCGCGCTACCCGGAGAGCGCGGAGCTCGCGCGCCGCCAGGGAGCGGGCGCCCGCGCGGTGGTGCCGCTGTGGGGTGAGACGCGCGTGCGGGGACTGCTGCTGCTCGCGTGGCCGGAGCCGCGCGTCTTCCCGGCCTCGGAGCGCGCGTTCCTGGAGGCGCTGGCGCACCAGTGCGCGCAGGCGCTGGAGCGGGCCGCGCTCTACGAAGCGCTGCGCGAGCGCACGGAGCGGCTGCGGCAGGCGCTGGTGACGGGCGACATGGGGACCTGGCGCCTGGACCTGGTGCGCGGCAAGGAGCTGCGCGACGCGGCGCTCAACCACATGCTGGGCCTGCCGGCGGTGGACTCGGCGGTGCCGGTGGGGGACATGCTGGAGCGGCTGCACCCGGAGGACCGGCCGCACGTGGAGGCGGAGTTCCACCGCTACCAGCGCGAGTCGCCGGGCTTCTTCGAATTGGAGTTCCGCGTGATTCGCCGCGACGGCGGCGTGCGCTGGCTGCACAGCGTAGGGCAGTCCTTCGCCGGGCCGGACGGGAAGGTGACGGAGCTGACCGGCGCCATGGCGGACGTCACCCGGCGCAAGGAGGCCGAGGAGCGGCTGCAGCTGCTGCTGGACGCGAGCCGCGTGCTGGCGCTGCGCCTGGACGACGTGGAGGAGGCGCTGCCGGAGGTGGCGCGGCTGGTGGTGGACCACGTGGCCACCGGCTGCCTGGTGGACCTGGCCGCGCCGGACGGCACCCTGCGGCGGGTGACGGCGGCCCACCGCGTGCCCGAGCACGACGCCCGGCTCCACGCGGCCCTGGGAGGCACGGACCGGGGGCCCGCGCACCCGGCGCTCCAGTGCTTCCGCACCGGAGAGGTCTGCTTCCTGTCGCGCCTGGACTTCAAGCTGTGTGACGCCGTCTCCACGAGCGACTCGCACCGGACGCTGGTGGACCGCCTGGCGCCCACGTCCGTGCTGTCGGTGCCGCTGCGCGCGCGGGGCCGCACGCTGGGCGTCATCACGCTGTTCACCGCCGAGCCCCAGCGCACGCTGGTGGCCGCGGACGTGACGATGGCGGAGGAGCTGGCGCTGCGCATGAGCGTGGCGCTGGAGAACGCGCGCCTGTTCCACGACGCCCAGTCCGCGGTGCGGCTGCGCGACGAGTTCCTCTCCGTGGCGAGCCACGAACTGAAGACGCCGCTCACCAGCCTCATCCTCCAGCACAACCTCATTGGCCGGGCGCTGGAGACTGCGGGCACGCCCGGGCTCGTGACGGGGAGGCTCAACACCGCGCAGCGGCAGGTGCTCCGGCTGACGGCGCTGGTGGACAACCTGCTGGACGTGAGCCGGCTGTCCCTGGGCAAGCTGGCGCTGGAGCGCGCGGAGGTGGACCTGGTGCAGCTGACGCGCGACGCGGTGGAGCGGCTGGAGGACGTGTTCGCCCAGGCGCGGTGTCCGCTCGCGCTGGAGCTGCCGCGCACGCTGACGGGCCAGTGGGACGCGCTGCGGTTGGACCAGGTGCTGGTGAACCTGCTCACCAACGCGGCGAAGTACGGCGCGGGCCACCCGGTGTCGGTGCGCGCGGGCGTGGACGCGCGCGACGAGGCCTGGGTGGAGGTGCGCGACGAGGGCATCGGCATCGAAGCGGACGCGCTGCCGCGCCTCTTCGGCCGCTTCGAGCGCGCCGTGAGCGAGCGGCACTACGGCGGCATGGGCCTGGGGCTCTACATCAGCCGCCAGATCGTGGAAGCGCTGGGCGGCCGCATCGACGTGGACAGCCAGCCGGGGCAGGGCGCCACCTTCACGCTGCGGCTGCCCCGGATGGCGTCCCTCAGTGTCGCGGTCCCTTGAGCGGGGGCCCTTCCTGTTCGAGCGCGCGGTACTCGTCGTCCGTGAACAGGCGTGAGCGGATGAGGAAGCGCACGCCTTCGGGGGCTTCGACGGAGAAGCCGCTGCCGCGGCCGGGCACCACGTCCACGGTGAGGTGGGTGTGGCGCCAGAGCTCGAACTGGGGACCGGACATGTAGAAGGGCGTGCGGACGATGTCACCCAGGTACACGTCCTCCTGGCCCACGCGGAAGTCGCCGCGCGGGAAGCACATGGGCGCGCTGCCGTCGCAGCAGCCGCCGGACTGGTGGAAGAGGAGCGGACCGTGAAGGCCCTGCATCTTGAGGATGAGGGCCTCGGCGGCCGGCGTGACGTCGACGCGCGGCACGGACATGGGGCGGCCTAGAAGAAGCCCATGGGCTTCGGGTCGTAGCTGACGAGCAGGTTCTTCGTCTGCTGGTAGTGATTGAGCATCATCTTGTGCGTCTCACGCCCGATGCCGGACTGCTTGTAGCCGCCGAACGCCGCGTGCGCGGGGTACAGGTGGTAGCAGTTCACCCAGACGCGGCCCGCCTGGATGCCGCGGCCCATGCGGTACGCGGTGCTGTTGTCGCGCGTCCACACGCCGGCGCCCAGGCCGTAGAGCGTGTCATTGGCCATCGCGAGCGCGTCCTCGGCGTCCTTGAACTTCGCCACCGCGACGACGGGGCCGAAGATCTCCTCCTGGAACACGCGCATCTTATTATGGCCCTCGAAGATGGTGGGCTCCACGTAGTAGCCCTCCGCCAGCGCGCCGGACAGCGACTTGCGGCCGCCGCCGGTCAGCACCTTCGCGCCCTCCTTCTTGCCGATGTCCAGGTAGCTGAGGATCTTCTCCAGCTGATCATTGGACGCCTGCGCGCCAATCTGCGTGGTGGTGTCCAGGGGGTTGCCCTGCACGATGCGCTTCGTGCGCTCCACGGCCCTGGCGATGAACTCGTCGTAGAAGCGCTCGGCGACGAGCGAGCGGGACGGGCAGGTGCAGACCTCGCCCTGGTTGAGGGCGAACATGGCGAAGCCCTCCAGCGCCTTCTGGGCGAAGTCGTCGTCCCTGGCGAAGACGTCCTCGAAGAAGATGTTGGGGGACTTGCCGCCCAGCTCCAGGGTGACGGGGATGATGTTCTCGGAGGCGTACTGCATGATGAGGCGGCCGGTGGTCGTCTCACCCGTGAAGGCAATCTTCGAGATGCGCTTGTTGCTGGCGAGCGGCTTGCCGGCCTCGATGCCGAAGCCGTTCACGATGTTGAGCACGCCGGGGGGGAGCAGGTCGCCCACCAGCTCCGCGAACTTGAGGATGGTGACGGGGGTCTGCTCCGCGGGCTTGAGGACCACGCAGTTGCCGGCGGCGAGCGCGGGGGCCAGCTTCCACGCGGCCATGAGCAGCGGGAAGTTCCACGGGATGATCTGCCCCACGACGCCGAGCGGCTCCGTGAAGTGGTAGGCGACGGTGTTGTCATCCAGCTGGCTGAGCGAGCCTTCCTGCGCGCGGATACAACCGGCGAAGTAGCGGAAGTGGTCGATGGCGAGCGGCAGGTCCGCGGCGAGCGTCTCGCGGATGGGCTTGCCGTTGTCCCACGTCTCGGAGACGGCGAGCATCTCCAGGTTCTGCTCCATGCGGTCGGCGATCTTCAGCAGGATGTTGGCCCGCTCGCCGGCGGCGGTGCGGCCCCACGCGTCCTTTGCCTTGTGCGCGGCGTCCAGCGCCTTCTCGATGTCCTCCGCCGTGGAGCGGGGAATCTCGCAGAAGGGGCGGCCGGTGACGGGGCTGATGTTCTCGAAGTACTGGCCCTTCACGGGCGGGACGAACTCACCGCCGATGTAGTTGCCGTAGCGGCTCTTGTACTCGACCTTGCTGCCCTTCTGACCCGGAGCTTCGTAGACCTTCGACATGGGGACTCCCTGCGTTGGGTTTTGACGCACTCCTGCGGGGTTTGACGCGGGACAGACCATAGACAGGTGACGCCTTGCGTTGCGCGCGGGGGGCCGGATGTAAATGTTTGTTAATGGTTGATCGCGGAATCAGGCGCGAAGCCACTCGGGCGTGACACGAGCGGGCGGGCAGGGTGCCCTTGCTGCCACCCGGCACGTCTTCCACCTCAAGGAGGAGGACGTCACTGGGGGCACGTCATGCAATTGTTTCGAGACCGCGTCGACGCGGGCCGTGCGCTGGGCCAACGGCTCCGCGTCCTGCTTGGCGGAGGCGGTGACCTGTTGGTGTTGGCGCTGCCGCGCGGCGGTGTGCCCGTGGGCTTCGAGGTCGCTCGGATCCTCGGGGTGCCGCTGGACGTGTTCATGGTGCGCAAGCTCGGCACACCGGGGCACGAGGAGCTGGCCATGGGGGCCATCGCCACGGGCGGCGTCACGGTCCTCAACGAGGACGTCGTGCGGAGGCTGGGGATTCCCCGGTCGGCCATCGCCGCGGCCACGGAGCGTGAGACGCGGGAGCTGGCCCGGCGGGAGCATCTCTTCCGTGAGGGCAGGCCACCCGCGCGAGTCGAAGGGCGGACGGTCATCCTGGTGGATGACGGGCTGGCCACGGGCTCCACCATGCGGGCGGCGCTCCGGGCGCTTCGTCTTCAGAAGCCCGCGCGCATCGTGGTGGGCGTGCCGGTGGGCGCGCCGGAGACGTGCGCGGAGCTCGAGCTCGAGCGCGAAGCGGACGTGGTCGTCTGCGTCCACACCCCAGCGCCGTTCTACGCGGTGGGCCAATGGTTCGAGGACTTCACGCAGACCACCGACGACGAGGTGCGCGAGCTGCTGGCGCGCGCGGCGCAAGGTGAAGAGGCTGCCCCGGTGGCGCCGTGAGTCCGGCGGAGGGTTGAGACATGGCTGAATACAGAATTTCGGAGCACGCGGTGCGGCTGGAGGCGGAGCCCGGCGTCTGGTTGGACGGAACGCTGAGCGTGCCGGAGTCGGTCTCGGGCGTGGTGCTGTTCGCGCATGGCAGCGGCAGCAGCCGCTTCAGCCCGCGCAACCAGTACGTCGCGAGGGTGATGCAGCAGGCGGGGCTGGCGACCCTGCTCATGGACCTGCTCACGCCAGGGGAGGAGGAGGCCGAGCGGTGGACGCGGCACCTGCGCTTCGACATCGAACTGCTGGCGCGGCGGCTCGTGGGGGCCACGCGGTGGCTGGCGCGGGTGCCGGGGC
>NZ_RAWC01000248.1:0-13095 GCF_003611685.1 Corallococcus sp. CA049B
CCGCCCGTCGCCCCGCCCGTCCTCGCCGCCACCCCGCCCGCGCCGCCGGCGCCTCCCGCTCCGCCCGCCATGGACGCGAACGCGACGCCCGAGGAGCAGGCCCTGGCCCGCGAAGAGGCGGACCGGGCGCGCGAGGAGGCCCGCGAAGAGGCGAAGCGCGCCCGCGATGAGGCCAAGCAGGCCGCGAAGGAAGAGGCGGAGGCGGCCAAGGAGCGCATCCGCGAGGAGCTCCGCAGCTTCCGCGACAGCTTCAAGCACAAGAAGGGCAAGCGCGGCGCCCGGGACGTGGTGGCGCGCGGACAGAACCTGGAGGTGAAGGAGGGCGAGTCCGTGGAGAGCGCCGTCGTGTACGGCGGCAACCTCGTCGTGAAGGGCACCGTGGAGGACGACGCGGTCGCCTTCGGCGGCAACCTGGAGATCCAGGGCCACGTGGAGGGAGACGCGCACGCCTTCGGCGGCAACGTCATCCTGGGCCCCAACGCGCAGGTGGAGGGCGACGTGTCCGCCTTCGGCGGTCAGGTGCAGAAGGCGGACGGCGCCATCGTGGAGGGCAGCCTGGAGTCCTTCGGGGGCGCGGGCCTGGGCCGCATGGTGGCCGGTGAGATCAAGCGCGGCATGCAGGAAGGGCAGCACCACGACGCGTCGGTGGACTCCGACGATGACGACCACGACCGCGGCGGGGGCCTGGCGTCCTTCATCCTTCAGTTCGCGCTCCTCTTCGGCCTGGGCTTCCTGGGGCAGATGTTCTTCCCGGCGCGCATGAAGGAGCTGGGAGATGAGATCCGCGCCAACCCCGCCCGCAACTTCTGGGTGGGCCTGGTGGGCATGGCGGCCCTCATCCCGCTGACCATCGTCCTGTGCATCACGCTCATCGGCATCCCGGTGGCGTTCGCCCTCCTGGTCGCCTCCATGCTGGGCACGGCGCTGAGCTACGCGGCCATCGCCAGCGAGGTGGGCACGCGGCTTCCGGTGCTGCGCGGCAAGAAGACGCAGGCGGTGGTGCTCGCCCTGGGCCTGGGCCTCATCCTCCTGGTGAGCCACATCCCGGTGCTGGGCGTCTTCCTCAACCTCATCCTCATCCCGCTGGCCTTCGGCGCGGTCATCCGCACCCGGTTCGGCTACCGCGGCCGGGGCATGCCGGAGCCCATCTTCCCCCGGAGCGAGCACCCGGTTTGACGCACCCGGCCTGACGGCCCCCGGATTGCCACACCGCATCATGAAGCCCCGCTCCCAAGCGCACCGGGAGTGGGGCTTTTTCCTTCTCAAACAAGTGCCGCGCTCGCGCGCCATCACCTGCGCTGACGTGACCGGGTGTTGACGGAGAGCGGGCTGCCGCTGACAGGCTTTGACCGGCTCCGTCGGGTGCGCCATTTTGCGCGGCACCCATGCGACGCCTCCCAGACGCAACCCCGCGCGGCAGGGCCATCACCGTGGACCTCGAGGGCGAGAGCATCCCCGCCATCGAAGGCGAGCCGGTGGCGTGCTCCCTCATCGCCGCGGGCGAGAACGTCCTCTCCCGCTCCGTGAAGTACCACCGCCCGCGCGGGCCGTACTGCTTCGCCGCGGCCTGCTCGCACTGCCTCATGCGCGTGGACGGGCTGCCCAACGTCTACACCTGCCGCACCCCCGCGAAGGAGGGCATGCGGCTGGAGCGGCAGAACGCGTACCCGTCCGCGAAGGTGGACATCTTCGAGACCATCGACTGGTTCTTCCCCAAGCGCCTGGATCACCACGAGATGTTCGCGGGCGTGCCGGTGGCGGAGGACGTGATGGCGCGCGTGGCCCGGCAGCTGGCTGGCCTGGGCCTGTTGCCCAAGGAGGCGGGCCCGGAGCCCCTGCCCCCGCGCACCTTCCACACCTCCGTCGCGGTGGTGGGCGGCGGCGCGGCGGGCCTGGAGGCGGCGCGGGTGCTCGCCGGCCAGGGCGTCCCCTTCATGCTCTTCGAGCGCGACGCGAACCTGGGCGGACGGCTGGCCCACGGCGCCCCGGAGGACCACGCGCCCTTCGTGCCGGAGGCCACCGCGTTCCCGCAGGGCAGCGTGGTGAAGAACGCCACCGTCATCGGCCTGTATGACGACGAGCACGGCCGCTACCTGGCGGTGGCGGCGCGGGAGGCCGCGAACCTGCGGCTGCTCAAGGTCTACGCGAAGCGCTTCCTGCTCACGGTGGGCGGCCATCCCCCCACCCTCCCCTTCGAGAACAACGACCTGCCCGGCGTCATCGCGGGCCGCGCGGCCAGCCTGCTCTTGCGCAGGCACGACGTGGCGCCCCAGGTGGCGACGCTGGTGGGCCACGGCCCGGAGCTGCACGCGCTGGCGCACCTGTTCACCCAGCGCGGCGTGGAGGTGGCGGCGGTGGTGGACCTGAAGGGCCCGCTGCCCGCGAACGCGCACCCGAAGGCCGTCGTCGGTGACGGGCTCAAGGCCCACGGCCTGCGCGGCGTGACGGCGCTGAGCTTCACGCCCCAGGGCGGGCGCAAGCAGAAGGTGTCGTGCGACGCGGTGGTGGTGGCCGTGCCGGTGACGCCGGGCTTCGAATTGGCGCGCCAGGGCGGCGCGAAGGTGGAGTTCGACGCGGACGCGGGCCACTTCCGGGTGGAAGCGGACGCGGACGGGCGCACGCAGGCGGCGGACGTGTTCGTCGCGGGCGACGTGGCGAAGGCCGGAACGGCGAAGGACGCCGCGGCCATGGGCGCGCGCGCGGCGCAGGCGCTGCTGGGAGGGCTGTCATGAGCAAGGCGCTCGTCTGCACCTGCGAGGACGTCACCGTCACGGACGTGGAGCACGCCATCGAGCGCGGCTACCACGACGTGGAGTCGGTGAAGCGCTACACGGGCTTCGGCACCGGCATCTGCCAGGGCAAGAGCTGCCACGCCGCGGTGGCCGCGCTGCTCAAGCAGAAGGCCCCGGCGCTCAAGCCAGAGGCCGTGGTGCCCTTCACGCCGCGCCCGCCGCTGTACCCCACGGAGCTGCGCCTGCTCGCCAGCGCGCCCGTGGACGAGTCCGTCCCGCCCGTGGGCGGCGTGCCCCAGGAGCTGGAGCACTTCCCGTCCGCGCTGCGCCCGGAGGGGCCGGTGCCGCGGAAGGCGAAGGTGGTCATCATCGGCGGCGGCATCATGGGCCTGTCGCTGGCGTACAACCTGGCCCTGCGCGGTGAGACGGACGTCGTCGTGCTGGAGCGCGGCTACCTGTGCGCGGGCGCGTCCGGCCGCAACGGCGGCGGCGTGCGCATGCAGTGGGGCACCCCGGCGCTGATTGAATTGGCCAAGCGCTCCATCGACCTGATGAAGGGCTTCGCGCGCGAGCTGGGCGTCAACGTGTGGCTGCGCCAGGGCGGCTATCTCTTCCTGGCCAAGCGCAAGGACACCGCGTACCGCCTGGATCGCAACGCCGCCCTGCACAACAAGTACGGCGTGCCCACGCGCATCATCACCGCGGACGAGGCGCGGCAGATCGTCCCGGGCCTCACGATGAAGGACTGCGTGACGGCGGCCTACAACCCGGAGGACGGCGTCATCTTCCCCTGGGCCTTCCTGTGGGGCTACGCGCAGGGCTGCGTGAAGCGCGGCGTGAAGGTGGAGACGTACACGAACGTCACCGGCTTCGAGACGAGCAACGGCCAGGTGCGCAAGGTGAAGACGGACCGGGGCGACATCGCCTGTGACACCGTGGTGCTCGCCTCCGGCGCGTGGAGCCCCGCGGTCGCGAAGCTGGCGGACGTGCAGCTGCCCAACGAGCCGCACCGCCACGAGATCCTCAGCACCGAACCGCTCAAGCCCTTCCTGTCGCCGCTGGTGTCGGTGCTCGACACGGGCCTGTACTTCAGCCAGTCCATGCGCGGTGAAATCGTGGGCGGCATGGGCGACCCGAAGGAGCCCGCCGGCCCCAACATGGGCAGCACCCTGCGCTTCGTGGCGCGATTCGCCCAGGCCCTCACGGAGCAGCTGCCGCACGTGGGCCAGGTGAAGGTGCTGCGCCAGTGGGGCGGCCTCTACGACGTCACCCCGGACAACAACCCCATCCTCGGGCGCACCCCCGGCCTGGACAACCTGCTGCAGCTGTCCGGCTTCGTGGGCCACGGCTTCATGATGGCCCCCGCCGTCGCGGAGCGGATGGCCCAATGGATGACCTCCGGCGGCTCGGACGAGCTCTTCACCCGCTTCAACCTCCGCCGCTTCGAGGAAGGCACCCTCGAGCGCGAGGACATGATCATCGGCTGAAGAATTCCGCCCTCCCCGCCCCTGTCTCCGCCCGGGACAGGGGCGCACCCCGCATGTCCGCAAAAACGGCACTCCATGAAAATCACGCAAGTCCCCGGGATGGCTGGGGATTCGCCGCGGAATGTGACGTTTCTTTACAAACGCAACCGGATTGCACGGAGCATCCACGCACCACTGTCGCGGGGGCGTGACGCCGGGCCCCCTCTGGCGGGCGCGCTGGCACGGGGCGTGCCTTGGCCCCCCGCGCCGCGCAATGCCGCGCGGAGGGAGACTCACAGATGGCCGCGAAGAAGCTCTTGGGTGCGATGCTGGTGATGGGCCTGACGGCGTGTGGTTCCGTGGAGCCCATGGACGTGCCGGACGCGGAGCCCAATGAGGCGCTGGCGTCGCAGGAGTCCAACGTCATCGTGGGCACGCTGAACTGGGTGAGCGCCACGTCCCTCACGGGCACGCAGCGCGCGAAGTCCCTGGCGGTGGGCTACCTCTCCATCCCGGCGGTGGGCAGCCGCTGCACGGCGTGGCTCGTCTCCAACGACGTGGTCATCACCAACAACCACTGCGTGGGCAGCGCGTCGGAGGCGGTGGGCGCGCGCGTGTCGTTCAACTACGAGGACGGCGTCGCGTCCGCCTCGCGCGTCTGGTACCCGTGCGCCACGTTCATCAAGACGTGGAGCAGTGACGACATGACGGCGCTGCGCTGCTCGGCCGTCAACGGCCAGCTGCCCGGCCAGGTGTACGGCTTCCTCTCTGTCTCCAGCACCAACGCGGCGACCAGCTCCAGCGTGTACGTCGTGAACCAGAACTGCGACTACTACACGACGCCGTCCTGCACGCCGACGAAGAAGTCCTCGCCGGGCAAGGTGCTCAACGGCAACTACAGCACCACGGACATCTCCTACGACGCGGACACGCTGGGCGGCTCGTCCGGCTCGCCCGTCATCTCCACGTCCACGAACCAGGTGGTGGCGCTGCACCACATCGGCGTCGGCGGCAACTCGCAGGGCCGCGGCACGGCCAACACCGGCGTGAAGGCCACCCGCGTGAAGGCGCGCCTGGCTGAAATCGGCCTGTAGTCGCCACACGGCTACGTCGCGGACGAGGGCTCCCCTCTGGCCAGCATCACCGGCTGGGGGGGCGCATCCGTTCCGGTGGGCCCGGTCGGCTCCAGGAGCAGCGTCCGCTTCAGGCCGCCCAGCGCCAGCCGCCCCAGGCCCCGCTTGAAGGAGCGCGGCAGGAAGCGCAGCAGCCGCATCACCCAGCGGTGCCCCAGGCCGGGGTACACCAGCGCCTCGCCCCGCTCGAAGCCCGCCAGGGCCTCGCGGGCGCACTGGCGCAGGGACAGCTCGAAGAACGGCGTCACCTCTCCCTCCAGGTGCGGCTCCAGCGCCAGCGGGCCGGGCGCCACGAAGGTGACGGGGATGCCCGCGTCCTTCAGCTCCAGGCGCAGGGACTCACTGAAGCCGTCCAGGAAGCGCTGCGTGGCGGCGAACGTCACCGCGCCCGGGAGGAACAGGCGCGCGGCGCCCGAGCCCACCAGGAGGATGCCGCCCCGCCCGCGCTCCAGCATGGGGCCCAGCAGGCGGTGCGTGATCATGGCCGGGGCCAGCACGTTCGCCTGCACCAGCTCCTCGATGCGCTTCCAGCGCTCCTCCGCGTACAGGCCGCTGGAGGCGTAGTCCGCGTTGTTGATGAGCACGTCCACGCGGACGTAGTGGCGCTCCAGGTGGTCGAACATCGCGTCCACGGCACTCGGATCATCCAGCCGGCACGCGCGGATCATCACCCCCAGGGTGGGATTCCGGACGAGCAGCTCCTCCCTCAGGCTCCCCAGGTCATCCACGTCGCGCGCGACGAGCACCAGGGTCCTGACCCGGGGGGAGAGCAGCCGGGCGAGCTCGCGGCCAATGCCGCCAGCTGCGCCGATGATGAGCACGGTACCGTTGTCGATGGGAGGGCGCATATGGGGGCAGGACCTCGGACAGGAAGGTGCCCATGCGCGGGTGACCCTGCGTGCCCGCCCCGTTGCTCGGCTCCTCCCGCACGCCCCCTTGCCCTGGCGGCGGGCGGGCGTTAAGCGTTCATTGTTCCCGTTGCTGGAGGAGGACACCCATGGCTGGCCCTTCACGCATCCTCGTGCCGGTGGACCTGAAGGACGGTTCCCGGTCCGTCGTGGACTACGCGCTGCAACTCGCCCGCCCCTTCGGCGCGACGGTGGACATCCTGCACGCCTGGGAGCCGCCGCAGTACGTGGCGCCGGACCTGCTGGTGGCCTCGCCCGGCTGGGACGCCACGGCACTGGAGGCGACGGCGCGCGACACCGCGGGCAAGGAGCTGGAGGCGCTCTTGCGCAAGGTGGACGGCACCGCGCCCGTGGCGCTGTCCCACCGCGTGGTGATTGGCGAGGCGGGCAACGTGGTGCTGGAGGAGGCCGAGCGCGGAAAGTACGACCTCATCGTGATGGGCACGCACCAGCGCAAGGGGCTCACCCGCATGCTGCTGGGCAGCGTGGCGCAGAAGGTGGTGGGCCACGCCGCGTGCCCGGTGCTCACCCTGCACGTCAGCCCGGAGTAATCAGGGCTCCGCCCACTGGCGCAGGAGGTTGTGGTACACGCCCGTGAGCATCACCAGCGCGGGGCTCTTGGGCACCTCGCGGGTGAGCTGCATGATGGACGTGTCCATGTCGAAGAGCAGCGAGCGCTGCCCCGCGTCGCGGATCATGCTCTGGATCCAGAAGAACGACGCCAGCCGCACGCCGCGCGTCACCGGCGTGACGTGGTGCAGGCTGGTGGACGGGTAGACGATGAGGTCCCCCGCGGGCAGCTTCGCCGAGTGGTTGCCGTAGGTGTCCTCCACCACCAGCTCCCCGCCGTCGTAGCTGTCCGGGTCGGAGAGGAAGAGCGTGGCGGACACGTCCGTGCGGATGCGCTGGTTCGAGCCCAGGAGCGGCCGGATGGCGTTGTCCACGTGCGAGCCGAAGTCCATCCCCTGCTCGTAGCGGTTGAACAGCGGCGGGAAGACGCGCTGGGGCAGCACGGCGGAGATGAACAGCGGGCTCTTCTCCAGGCCAGCCAGCACCAGGTCCCCCAGCTCCCGGGCGGCGGGGCTGCCTTCGGGCAGCTGGAGGTTCTTCTTCACCTGCGCGGACTGCTTGCCGGCGGTGGTCCGGCCGTCCTCCCACGCCGCCTTGTCGAAGACGGCGCGGCAGTGGGCCACCTGCTCGGGCGTGAGGACCCGCGGGATGTGCACCATCATGATGAACGTCCTCCTACGCCCGGCAGGGAATGCGCGCGACTAGAACCGCACGTGCGCGGACAGCAGGGCGGAAACGCCGTCCGCCGGCACGGCCTGACCGCCGTAGTACGCGTCGTAGTAGAGCTTGTCGGTCAGGTTGTAGACGTTGAGCTGCAGGTCCACCTTCTTGATGGAGTACGACGCGAACGCGTCGAAGCGCCAGAAGTTCGGGACCTTGGTGAGCAGCACCGTCTCATTGGCCGGGTTGTTCACCGGGGCCACGTCCTGGTAGGTGGCCCCGCCTCCCACGGTCAGGTTGTCCAGGATGGCGTACGTGGTCCACAGCGAGAAGCTGCGCTTGGGCGTGTTCACCAGGCGCTGGCCCACCAGGAACGCATTGGTGTGCTCGCGGATGCTCGCGTCCAGGAACGTGTAGTTGGCGAACACGTTCCAGCGGCGCACCGGCGAACCCGCGACGCCCAGCGCGTAGCCCTGCACCCGCTGCTTGCCCTCCAGCACCGTGGGCGGGCCGTCCGGATCCGAGTTCGGCACGCGCGCGTTCAGCTTGTTGGTGCGGAACAGGGCGGCGTTGACGCTCAGGCGCTCCGCGATGAGATCCGACTTGGCGCCGATCTCGAAGGTCTCGTTCTTCTCTGGATCCAGCGTGACGGTTTCGTTGGACAGCGTCGCCAGCTCCGCGCTCGGGTTCTGGGACGTGCCGTACATGCCGTAGACGCTGGTGTTCTCCGCCGGGTGGAGCACCAGGCCCACGCGCCAGTTGAACAGGCTGTTCTCCTGCTCGAAGGCGGCCACGTCACCGTTCGCGGCCTTGGTCTCGTAGTCGCTGTGCAGGTTGTCCAGGCGCAGCGTGCCCAGGACCTCCACGTACTTGCCGATCTGGATCTGATCCGACGCGTACGCGCCCAGGTTCCACTGGCGGCTGTAGTTGGTGGCGCCCGGCACGCGCACCACCCCGGACAGGTCCGGGCTGTTGTCCGGATCGAACAGGTCCGCCGGCATGTTGCCGCCGTTCACGGTGAGGTTGACGCGGCCCAGCTCGCGCTGCTCGCGGGACACGTCCAGGCCGAAGTTGGCGGTGTGCTTGAGGAAGCCCGTGGTGAATACGCCGCGCACGTCCAGCTGGTCCGCGAAGTAGGTGTTGTCCGTGGACGTCTCGAAGCGCTGGCGTCCGATGGTGGTGGGGGCCGTGGCCGGCGTCAGGCCGCGCGGCGCGGTGGGCCGGGCGAAGCGGTCCACGCCGCCGTAGCGCAGCGTGTTCGTCAGGCGGAACGTGTTGCCCAGGTCCGCCAGCAGGCGCGCCGAGCCGATGTGGACATTGACGAGCTCCGTGTCGCTGTCCTTCACGCCGTAGAAGTTCTCACGGGGCACGTCCAGGGTGACGCCCACGGGGTAGCCGTTGAAGTACGGCTGGCCGTAGTCCGGCACGCTGTCCTCGTGCTGGTAGAAGTAGTCCACTTCCAGGGCGACCTTGTCCGCCAGCTGGAAGCGCGCGGACGGCGCGATGCCCGCGCGGTTCTCCTTCACGACGTCACGGCCGGCGACGCCCGCCAGCTGCCCCACGGCGCTCACGCGGAACTGGACGGTGTCGGAGAGCTCCTGGTTGACGTCCGCCTCGATGCGGCCAATCGGCGCCGTGCCGCCGGACAGGCGCAGGTCCGTGAAGGACCCCTTGCGCGCCTTCTTCGTCACCAGGTTGATGGCGCCGCCCGTGGAGCCGCGGCCGAACAGCACCGACGACGGGCCGAAGTAGACCTCCACGCCCTCCAGGTTGAACGTGTCGCGGGTGAACCAGCCCAGGTCGCGCACGCCGTCGCGCAGCGTGTCCGTCTGGGCGGAGAAGCCGCGCAGCGAGAAGGAGTCACCCTGGCGGCCACCCTCGCCCGCCGTCACCGTGATGCCGGACACGTTGCGCAGGGCATCGCGCAGCGTCGTCGCCTGCTGCTCCTCCATCACGCGCTCGGGGACCACCGTGATGGTCTGCGGCGTGTCCACCAGCGGCCGCGGCAGGCGGGCCAGGCTGGGCTCGGTGACGTTGTACTTCTGCGTCTCACCCTCCACGGACACTTCCGGCAGGACGTACGCGTCGTCCTCGCCGGGCTGCGCCGCCGTCGCGCCCGTGGGCGCGGACTCCGGGGTGCGCTCGGGGGCCGGGGCCTCCTGGTCCACCGGGGCGGTCTCCGCGGGCCGGGACTCCTGCACCGGCGCCGCCGTCTCCCCGGCCACCGGCGTCTCCTGCGCCACCGCGCCGCCCGCCGCCAGCGCGGAGGCAAGGCCTACGGCAGCAGGCCCCCAGGGCCAGAGCGCGCCGCGCACGCCTCCAGGGTTGCCATTTGAAGAGCGGATACCAGGACGACCGGGCTGAGCTGTGGACACGAATCCCCTCGGGGCAGGAAGCACTGTCTAAATGAGAATGATTCTCATATGCAGGACCCTGATTCGCGTGACAAGAAATTTCTTCCCGCCAACACTCTGAGTCACGAAGACAGGCGATCGTTCCAGCACTGCCTTGCATCAGACGGGCGAATGCCACACGCCGCCGGGTGAAAACAAAGAGGCCCGGATCCGCGCTCGCGGTCCGGGCCCCGGGGCTGCCTGGGGTTGCTGAAGCGTGACGTCAGGCGGCGTTTGTCTTCGATTCCGCGGGCGGAGCCACCGGAGCCGAGGAGGCCACGGGCTGCGTCTTGCTGCGCGGGACGAACCGGCGCCAGGAGAGCGCATAGCCGGTGTAGACGAGGAACACGGCGCCGAAGGACGCGAGCGCCGCGATGAGCTGGCCCACCCACCCCAGCGCCTCGCCGGTGTGCAGGAAGCGCAGCCACGTGCGCAGCTTCCGGCCGCTGTTGAAGTCCGCGTACGTCTCCGTCTTCAGCGGCTGGGCGGTGAACGGATCCAGCGACACCGTGTTGGCGGCGAAGAGCGGCCAGCGCTCCTGCTCGCGGACGGTGAAGGCGCTGGCCTGCGGGCCCTTGGGACCGCCGCGGCCTTCCGCACGGCCCTCGCCTCGCGGAGCACCCTCGCCTCGCGGGGCGCCTTCGGGACGGGCGCCGGGGCCGCCAGCGCTCTGCGGCGTGGCCAGGCGCAGGGTGATGGTCTCCCAGGCGTTGGACTGCTTCATCACCGCCGCGAACTGCGCGTCCAGCGGCTGGGGCTTCGTCCCCGGCGCGGGCGTGGGCACGGCCACGGGCGCCGCGGCGCCAGGCCCCTGCGCCGCGGGCGGCTCGTTGCCGGTGAGCGTGAAGACCAGGTTCGACGCCCACTTGTACGAAATCACCGCGCCGGACGCGGTCAGCACCACCAGCACGGGCAGCGACCAGAAGCCGATGACGTTGTGCCAGTTGAAGTCGCGCGCCTTGCCCTTGAGCCCGCGGCGGAACCACAGGATGGGCCGCATGGCGCGCAGGTTCCACTTGCGCGGCCACCACAGGAACAGGCCGGTGAGGCCCAGGAAGAGGAACGCCAGGTTGGCCACGCCGGTGATGGCCTTGCCCACGGCGCGGCTATCTCCGGACGCCGCGAGCCAACGGTGCAGTTCCTCCATCGTATGGAAGAACGAGCGCCAGCCCTGCGCGCCCGGCTCGCGCACTTCACCGGTGTAGGGGTGGACGTAGACGGAGGCGCCGCGGCCCAGGGCCACCGTCACCATGCTGTCCGCTTCCGGGGACACCGTCACGCCGGAGGGAGGCACGGCGGGCTTCGCTTCCTTCACCTTCGCGAGCATCTCCTCCAGCGTCAGCCGGGGAGTCCCCTGCGCGGGAGGCGCCGCGTGGCGGGCGTCGCGGTCCGCCCAGTCGATGATCTGCGACTCGAACGCGATCGCCGCGCCCGTGAACGACATGACCCCGACCACGAGCCCGACGATCAGGCCGCACACCAGGTGGATCCAGAAGAGAATCGAGCGGAGCTTGGGGTTCATGAAGGCTTCTGCGGGACTGCGGAGGAACTACCTCAGGGCGAACTTCACAGGGATCACGACCTTCACGCGCACGGGCGCGCCGTCGTGTCCCAGGGCCGGCGAGAAGCGCCAGCCCGCCACGGACCCGAGCGCGGCCTCGTCCAGGCCCGGCACCGAGCGGTGGATGCGCGGCGAGCCCGGCTCCACCGTGCCGTCCGTGCCAATGACCACCATCACCATCACCACGCCGGTGATGCCATCCTCCCGGGCGCGGCGCGGATACTCCGGCTTGCCGGACAGCAGCGCCGGCAGCTTCATCACCTCGCGCGGCGTGTAGATGGGCGGCGCCTTGCCCTGCCCGCCGACCTTGCCGCCCACGATTCCTCCCACCACGCCCCCGACGACGCCGCCCACCGCGCCGTCCGGAACGCCCGGACCCGCGGGCGCCTGCGGCGCGACGGCGGACACCTGCGTCGCGACCGGCGTCTCCACCTGCTCCACCACCGGCTCCGGCTCCTTCACCGGCTCCGGAACCTTCGCGGGGACCACCAGCTCCTGCCGCTTCGGGCGCGGCTTCTGCACCACCGGCTTCACGGGCTCCGGGGTCGCCTGCTTCAGCGCGCCACCTCCCAGCGGCGGCGGAGGCGGCGCGTACGCCATCAGCACCAGCTCCGGCTCCGGCTTCTTGACCTCCGGAGGCGCCTGGGCCGGCACCACCAACAACCCCACCGCCACCGCGAGCACGTGCGCCGCGGTCGCGGTCAACAGGGCCCCGCTCCAGCGACCCCATCCCGTCTCCGCCGTCGCGGTCGCGGACTGGAAGAGCCCCACCGGACCGCGCGCCGCATCCGCACGGGCGGTCACAGCTTGCGGCAGCGCCGGGGCTGCACCCAATCCGTCGTCGAAGTTGAGAATGGTTCGCATTTTCGGTTGCCGGAAGTGGATACCCCCTGGGGGGTGGCAACGTCAATCTGGAGCGCTGCTGAATTTCAGCCTGTCCCGTCACCAGATGACTGTTTCTTCGCCAAGGGCGCGATTTTCCGAGGTGCGTGAGAACCCTGCTGCGTATAAAGGCCTTCCGCTGACTCGTCTTTTGTCGTCGCCCGACTGTCGCATCGGGTGCGACACGCTTAACCCCCCCCGACCATGACGCCGGCCCTTCCCCACACCGGGCGTGAAGCCCCCCGCGAGCTCAGGTTCGCCCTGGCGGCGGCAGTGTGCGCGGCGGTGCTGGCGGGGCTCCTGGGGATGGTGGCGCTCTCGTCAGCGCCCCTCCACGGCGCCCGCCCGGAGGCCGTGGCGTCCCGGACGCATGCGGTGTCGCGCAAGCCGTCCTCCCCGAAGCTGGGGTGGGAGGTCGCGGGGCTGCTGCATGGCTCGCATGTGGCCGCGCCGCGAGCGGGCTCGCGCGATCAGGTGGATGGCGGTGCCGGCGTCCGTCCTCCGGCGCCCTTCGCACCCCGGCTGGACACGCTGCGCGCGCTCCTCGCGCACCATGACGCGCGGATGCTGGCGCGGGCCGAGGGCCTGCTTGCCTGCGCGCTGCCCTCCCAGCTCACGCCGCTGGCGGACCGTCCCCGGACGGTGAACTGCCCGGCCCAGGGTCCGCCCGTCTGGGGCTGAGCGGTTCTTCGTTCGCGGGCCGGCGCCCGTCCCCACCCCGGTGAGATCCCTGGGGCCCCGGCGGGCAGGCCCTTCCCACAGCACACTCCTTCCAGCACGCGGTTTGCCC
>NZ_RAWC01000249.1:0-12989 GCF_003611685.1 Corallococcus sp. CA049B
CTCCGGCCCCGCCGCCCCAGGCCCGGCGCGAAGCGCGCTCCGGGGGCGTGGCGGAGCTGCTCGCCCAGGTGCGCGCCCGCCAGCGCCGCCAGCTCTGGGCCCAGGGCCTGCTGCTGGGTGCCGTCGCGGCCCTCGTGCTCCTGTTCGCCACGGGCCTTTTGGGCCGCGCGGTGCCGGGGCTCGCCCGGAGCCTCCTGTGGCTCGCCCTGCCCGTGGGCGCGGCGGTGGCGTACGTCTTCGGCGTCGTGCTCGCGCACCGGCAGGTGGGTGATGACGCGCGCACCGCCCGGCTCGTGGGCCAGCGCCGCCCGGAGCTGTCGCTGGACGTGCTCGCCGCGGTGGAGCTGTCGCGCGAGCGCCGTGAAGAAGCCGGCTGGTCCCCCCAACTCGCGGACGCGTTCCTGCGGCAGATGGACGAGCGCGCCCGCACGGTGGACCCCGGGCTCGTGGTGGACCGCCAGCCGCTGCGCCGCGTGGCCATGGCGTGCGGCGGCGGGGTGCTCCTGCTCGCGGTGCTGATGTTCTTCGTGGGCGGCCGGTGGGCCGCGGGCTGGAAGCACCTGCGTGAGCAGGCCTCGCGCCCGGAGACCGCCGCGCAGGCGGAGCCCATCACCGGCGACATCGAGCTGACCTACCGCTACCCCGCGTACACCGGCCTCGCGCCGCGCACCGTGCCCGGCACCAACGGCGAGGTCAGCGCGCCCGCCGGCACCGAGGTCGCGCTGAAGACGCGCTCGGACCGCCCCATCGAGCGCGCGGAGGTCGTGGTCAACGACCAGACGCTGCCCCTCACCGTCACCGGCGGACGGGAGCTCACCGGCAGCTTCGTGGCGAAGCAGGGCGGCCACTACCACTTCGTCTTCTACGGCGCGCGCGCGAAGCCGCTCGCGGTGGGCCCGGACATCCCCCTCACCGTGGAGGCGGACAAGGCGCCCCAGGTGACGCTGCTCACGCCGTCCACGGAGATTGAAGTCGACCCCGGCCAGACGGTGACGCTCAAGTACGAGGCCACCGACGACTACGGCCTGTCCGGCCTGTCGCTGGTGTACCGCACGCCCGGCGCGAAGCAGGAGACGCGCGTGAACCTGCCGCGCGAGGACAGCCGCCGCAGCCGGGGCACCTTCAACTGGGACCTGGGCCCGCTCAAGCCCGCCCCCGGCGACCGCATCACCTACTACGTGGAGGCGAAGGACAACGACGCGGTGGAGGGCCCCAAGAAGGGCGTCAGCCGCACGCAGACCCTGCGCGTCTACAGCGCCGCCGAGCACCGCCGCGCCGCCCTGGAGAAGGCCGAGGTCCTGTGGGGCCGCCTCGTGGACCACCTGGCGGACCGCCTGGAGGGGCCCGACCGCGCGAAGCAGAAGGACGCGACCGCGGTGGAGACCGCGAAGTCCGTGGACGTAAGCGGCCAGCAGCTCGCGGACGACTTCCGAGCGCAAGGCGCCGAGCTGTCCCGGGAGAAGGACGTGCCCAAGGAGATCGTCTCCGCGCTCTTGAACATCGGCGGGGAGCTCAAGCGCAGCGTGGGCACCACCTCCGACTTCCGCCGCCTGTACCTGCGCACCCAGCGCGCGCGCGGCGAGGACTGGGGCACCGGCACCCGGCTCACCGCCGTGGTGGAGGACGAAATCGAGGGCCTGGAGCGCGACATCCTCTACCTGGAGTCGCTCTTGGACCGGCAGAAGCTGGAGGCGCTCCAGGAGCTGACGAAGCAACTGGCCAACGAGCGCCGCGACCTGTCGCGCCTCATCGAGCAGTTCAAGGCCAACCCGGACGAGGCCGCGCGCGAGCAGGTGATGCAGCAGATCCAACAGCTCAAGTCGCGCATCCAGGAGCTGATGCAGCGCATGGCCGAGCTGCGCAAGGGCATCCGCGACGAGCACCTCAACGCCGAAGCGCTGTCGGAGATGATGCAGCAGGAGGACATGCAGGGCGCCATGGATGAAGTCGAGCGCCTGATGCAGGAGGGCAAGGCGGACGAGGCCCTGGCGAAGCTCCAGGAGCTGGGCATGCAGATGGACGAGATGCTCGAGTCCATGGACAAGTCCCAGGAGGACTTCGGCGCGGAGCAGTACCCGGAGCTGGCGGAGAAGTTCGGCAAGTTCATGGACGATTTGCAGGGCACCATGGACGAACAGCAGAAGGTCGCGGAGCAGACGCGCGCCCTGCGCGATCAGGCCCGCGGCCAGAACCGCGACCGGCTCAAGGAGAAGGGCCAGGCCCTCAAGGACGAGCTCAACCGCAAGCTGAAGCAGGTGCAGGAGGACTACCAGAAGCTGGACCCGGGCCGGCTCAACAGCCGCGCGGCCCGCCCGCTGGAGGAGGCCCAGTCCGAGCTGCGCAACGTGGAGAACGCGCTCAAGGTGGACGACTTCGACCTGGCCGCGGAGTCCGCCGCGCGCGCCGAGGACGCCGCGCGCCAGCTGTCCAGCATGGGCGAGCAGCAGCGCCAGCTGGATGAGATGTTCGGCAACCCGCCGGAGGTGCGCCAGCAGTCCGCGAAGCTCGCGGAGCAGCTCAAGAAGGACGCGCGCGACGTGGCGGACGTGAGCCAGCAGCTGCAGAACCTCTTCCCGCCGCCGGGCTCGCAGCTGTCGCAGCAGGAGAAGCAGCAGCTCCAGCAGCTGGGCCAGCGCCAGCAGCAGCTGGAGCAGCGCGCGCAGGGCCTGCGCCAGCAGATGGAGGACATGGAGCAGACGGCGCCGCTGTTCGGGGAAGAGGCCGGCCAGCAGATGGATGAGATTGGCCAGCGCATGGGCGAGGCGTCTCAGCGCATGCAGGGCAAGGACCCGGGCCGCGGCTACGGTGAACAGCAGGCCGCCATGGAAGGCCTCAAGCGCTTCCAGCAGCAGATGCAGCAGAGCCAGCAGGGCCGCAAGGGCGGCCGCGGGCTGCCCATGCCCATGGGCTCCGGCCGCCGCCAGGAGGGCAACGGCCGCAACCCGCAGGACAAGGTGGAGCTGCCGGACGAGGACGCGTTCCAGGCGCCTCGCGAGTTCCGCAAGGACCTGCTGGACGCGATGAAGCAGGGCGCGCCGGAGAAGTACCGCGAGCAGGTGAAGCGCTACTACGAGGAGCTGGTGAAGTGAGCCGCCGCACGCACGCGACCATTCCTTGCCTGGGCGTCCTGTGCGCCCTCGTCCTCGCCGTCCCCACGGCCTTCGCGCAGCCGCCCGACGCCGCCCTCAAGGAAGAGGTGAAGCAGCGGCTGGGCAAGGTGGAGCAGTCGCTGGACGACTGGGACGTGGGAGGCGCCCGCCGCGAGCTCGCCGAGGTCGAGAAGCGCGTGCCCTCCGAGCTGGAGCCCCTGAAGTACTTCCAGGGGCGCGTGGCCTTCGAGGAGGGCCAGTACGAAGACGCGGTGACGCTCTTGGAAGGCGCCAACATCGAGGACAAGCCGGGCAGCTACCTGCGGCTCGCCAAGGACACGCGCGCCATCGTCAAGGACCACCAGCGCGCGGAGAGCGAGCACTTCATCTTCTTCTACCCGAAGGGCAAGGAGGAGGTGCTGGTGCCCTACGCGCTGGAGACGCTGGAGGCCATCCACCGGGCGCTCGCGGAGGACCTGGGCTGGACGCCGCCGGGCAAGGTGCGCGTGGAGGTGGTGAACAACGCGCGCGAGCTGTCCCGCGTCAGCACGCTGACGGAGAAGCAGATCCGCACCACGGGCACCATCGCCATCTGCAAGTTCAACAAGCTGATGGTCACGAGCCCCAAGGCCGTGGCGCAGGGCTACGACTGGCAGGACACGCTGGCGCACGAGTACGTGCACCTGGTGGTCAGCCAGCTGTCCCACAACACCGTGCCCATCTGGCTGCACGAGGGCCTGGCCAAGTTCCTGGAGTCGCGCTGGCGCGGCAAGGGCGGCCTGGCCATGACGCCGTCCACGCAGGCGCTGCTGGGCAAGCGCGTGAAGGAGGACAAGCTCATCCCCTTCGAGAAGATGCACCCCTCCATCGCAATGCTGCCCACGGCGGAGGACGCGGCCACCGCGTTCGCGGAGGTGTTCTACGCCATCGACTACATCCACGGCACCAAGGGCACCGCGGGCCTGCGCACCCTCTTGCAGGAATTGAAGGCGGGCCAGCCGGACAAGAAGGCGGTGGAGGCGGCGACGGGCATGCCGTTCCCCCTCTTCGAGAAGACCTGGCTGTCCTACGTGAAGAAGCAGCCCTTCCCGCAGGAGCTGGTGCCGCGCGACGACCGCGTGGTGCTCAAGGAGGACGCCAAGGGCGCGCAGAAGGACAGCGAGAAGAAGGGGCGCGAAATCTCCTTCGGCGGCTTCTCCGAGGTGACGGAAGTCCCCGCGCGCAAGTTCGCGCACCTGGGGGAGGTGCTGCGCGAGCGCAACCGAGTGAAGGCCGCCGCGGAGGAGTACGCGCGGGCGCACAAGCTGGTGGGTGACAAGTACGAGTCGGTGTCCAACAAGTTCGCGCTCGCGCTCCTGGAGCTGCGCCGGCTGGATGAAGCGGAGTCCGTGCTGCGCGGCTCGCTGCGCATGCACCCGGGCTCGCCCTCCACCAACGTGCACCTGGGCCGCATCCTGCTGTTCCGCAAGGACTACCCGAAGGCGAAGACGGCGTACCTGGAGGCGCTGGCGTCGGATCCGTTCGACCCCGAAATCCACGTGGCCCTCACGCGCATCCACGGCGCGCTGGGGGAGACGTCGCTCGCGGCTCGCACGCGCGTGGCCGCCGCCAACCTCACGGGCCTCAAGCCCGACGACGTGGACCGCGCCGCCCAGGCGTTCCTGCGCGCCGAGGACGAGCTGTCGGACACGAAGAACGTCCCCGCCGGCACGCCCGACGCCCCGAGGCCCGCGCCTGCTCCAAAGCCCGCGCCTGCTCCGAAGCCCGCGAAGTAGCCCTCCTCCCCCTCGGTCAGGCAGTCGTGCGGTGCTGAACGTCCGCTCCCGGTCCCGGGGCCAGTGGTGTTGTCCACTGGCGCACCGGCCCGTGGGCGCAACGTGAATTGGCACACGTCCTCCTTCCCACCCACTGGGTTCGCTGTCGCGCCCTGCCCCAACGTGCGCCGCGCGGATCCGGGAGTGTGTCCGGTCCACTGACGTGTCCCGCCTCATTTTTGAGGCCCTGAAAAAGGAGCAGCACCGAATGAAGCGCACCCTGCACGGAGTCACCCTCGCCGCGGTCCTCTTCACCGGCGGTGTCTCGCTGGCCCAGAGCGCCACGTCCCCCAACCCCGCGCCCGGCGAGAAGATGCCCACCGCCGCCAAGGGCACGGTGGAGTTCAAGGGCTTCGTCGTCCCAGCGGATCCGAAGGCCTTCCTGGAGCGCCTGCACTACATCAACCAGTCGGAGATCAAGCAGGCGAAGCTCGCGCAGCAGAACTCGCAGAACCCGGACGTGCAGAGCTACGCCAAGGTGATGGTGGACGCGCACACGGCCGCCGACCAGAAGGTCATGGACTATGCGAAGTCGCAGAACCTGAAGCTGGCGGAGATGCCCAAGCCCGCCAATGACCTGGAGAAGAAAGCCATGGCCGCGGACAAGGCGGACATGGAGAAGCTCCAGGCGCTGAAGGGCGCGCCGTTCGACTCGATGTACATGTCCGCCCAGGTCGGCGCCCATGACGCCGCCATCGGCAAGGTGATGGCCGCCCAGCATGGCATGAGCGCCACGGGCGAGCTGGCCACGCTGCTCACGAACCTCACCCAGGAGCTGCCCAAGCACCGCGACATGGCCTACCAGACGCTGGGCAAGCTGGACGACGCCATGGGCGTGGGCGGCGCCGGCATGCAGGGCGGCGCCATGGACCACGGCTCCATGGGCGGTGCGACGAAGACGAAGTAATGCAGCCGGAGTGAAGCACGGAGCGCCTCCCCGGAAGTGCATTCACGGGAGGCGCCCTCCGCGTGCATAGTGCCGGGCCATGTCCCGACTGATTGCCCTGGCCTCCTGCGTCTCCGTGCTGCTCCTCACCGGCTGCTCCAACAACGCGGACGCCATCTGCGACCGCCGCAAGGAGTGTTTCGAGTCCGACCTGGACACCGGCAAGTGCGCCGAGAAGATCAGCGCCTGGGAGGATGAGAAGGAGAGCGAGCAGGACAAACGCCGCGCGCGCACCGCGGAGTGCTCGCAGTGCATCTCCGACCGCACGTGCGCGGAGGTCATCTCCAGCTGCATCGACGACTGCTTCGGCATTCCCTGAGGCGCGCCCGGACCCCTGGAGCCCATGGCTCCAGGGGTTCTCTTCTTTCCGCCGGGCTGCAGCTACTTGCGCGTCCAGCGGTCCAGCCAGCCCAGCACCTCGTCGTGCCACTGGATGCTGTTCCGCGGCTTGAGCACCCAGTGGTTCTCGTCCGGGAAGTACAGGAAGCGGGACGGGATGCCGCGGCGCTGGAGCGCTGTGAAGGTGGCGATGCCCTGCGTGTCCACCACGCGGTAGTCCTTGCCGCCGTGGATGACGAGCATGGGCGTCTTCCACTTCGCCACCTGGTTCACCGGGTTGAACTTCTCGTACGACTCCGGCTTCTCCCAGGGCAGCCCCTTGTGCTCCCACTCGGGGAACCACAGCTCCTCGGTGTCGTAGTAGGCGGCGCGCTCGTCGAAGATGCCGTCGTGGTTCACCAGGCACTGGAAGCCGTCCGCCCAGTTGCCGGCGATCCAGTTGATCATGTACCCGCCGTAGCTGCCGCCCAGCGCGCACCGCTTCGTCTTGTGGATGAAGGGGTACTTCTGGAGCGCGGCGTTCAGGCCCTTCTGCAAATCCTCCAGCGGCTTGCCGCCCCAGTCCCCGGAGATGGAGTCCGTGAAGGCCTGGCCGTAGCCGGTGGAGCCGTGGAAGTCGATCATCACCGCCACGTAGCCGCGGCCCGCGTACACCTGCGGGTTCCACCGGTAATGGAAGTGGTTGCCGAAGCTGCCTTGCGGCCCGCCGTGGATGAGGAAGGCCAGCGGGTACTGGCGCTTCGGGTCGAAGTCCACGGGCTTCACCACGTAGCCGTGCACCGTCTCGTTGTTCCAGCCCGGGAAGTTGAACTGCTCGAAGGCGCCGAACTTCAGGCCCGCGAGCGCGTCCTTGTTCACCTGGGTGAGCTGCCGCGCGCCGGTGCCGTCCGCCTTCACCGCGTACAGGTCCGCCGGCGAGTCCAGGTCATCCATCGCGTAGACGACCTGGCCGTCCGCCGCGGGCTGGGCGCCGTCCGCGCTGCCGCCCTGGGTGAGGGCGCGCGCCTTGCCGGTGGCCACGTCCAGGGCGAACACGGTGTTCTGCCCCACGTCGTTGGCGGTGGTGTAGAGCGTGGCGCCGTCCTTGCTCCACGCGAGCGAACCCGCCGAGCGGTCCCAGTCCTGGGTCAGCACGCGCTCCTGGCCGCCCGGCCACGTGCGCAGGATGACGCGGTAGCGGTCGGCCTCGAAGCCGGGGCGGGACATGGCCACGTACGCGAGCGTCTTGCCGTCCGGGCTGAACACGGGGCTGGTGTCCGTGGCGCGGTTCTTCTCCGTGAGCTTGCGCGGCTTCGTCTTTCCGTCGACGGGCGCGAGGAACAGGTCCAGGTCGGTGGACCACGACTCGGTGGGGCCCACGTCGCGCGCGGCGAAGACGAGGCCCTTGCCGTCCGGGGTGAAGGTGAACTCCTCCGCGCCGCCAAAGGGCTTGCTGGGCGCGTCCGCGTCCATGCCCTTCATCACGTCCACCGCCGTGCCGCCGGCCACGGGGACGACGAACAGGTGCGAACGCGTGCCGTCCTTCCAGGTGTCCCAGTGGCGGGCGAAGAGCTGATCATACGCGCGGCCGGTGGTCTTCTTCTTGGAGGCCTCCGCGGCGCGCTGGGTGTTGCACGCGAGGTCCGCGCAGTCGGGGCGCGCGTCCAGCGCCACCGCGAGCTGCTGGCCGTCACGCGACAGCGCGAAGCTGTTCACGTCCAGCGGCAGCTTCGTGACGGGCAGCGGCTCACCGCCGTCCACGGGCAGGCGCCACACCTGCGACGAGCCGCCGCGCGACGACAGGAAGAAGAGGCTCTTGCCGTCCGGCGCCCAGACGGGGTCGCTGTCGCTGTCCGGGTGGGAGGTGAGCTGGCGCGGCGCGGAGCCGTCCAGGTTGACGAGCCACAGGTCGGTGCGGCCGCGGTTCGCCTCCAGGTCGGTGGAGCGCAGGACGTAGGCGACCTGGCGGCCGTCGGGAGAGACGCGCGGGCTGCTGAGCCGGCGCAGCGTGACCAGGTCCTGTTGATTGAACGGGTGAGGCGCGGGCGCGGGGTTGGCGCCGAGCGCCAGGGCCGCGAGGAGCGACAGGGGCACGGGGAGGTTCCTCCGGAGAGATGGAAGCCGGACCGTGCCCTCGGGAGGGCGGACTGTCCACCGCTGGATGCGGGCCCGGGTGGAACAGGTGGAAGGCCCTGACGCGCGGTGCTAGAGATTCAGCCCATGAGCGCACCCATCGTTGTCCACATCTGGTCCGACTTCGTTTGACCCTGGTGTTACGTCGGCCTCGGTGAGGTCGAGAAGCTGAAGAAGGAATACGACGTCCAGGTGGAGTGGCACCCCTACTTCCTGCGCCCGGAGACGCCTCCGGAAGGGCTGCCGTTGCCCGAGTACGTGCGCCAGGGGATGAAGGACCCCAACAATCCGCTGAAGCTCCGAGCCGCGAAGGCCGGGCTGACGATGGTGCAGCGGGACATCATCCCGTCCACGCGCCGGGCGCACGAGGCGGCGGAGTACGCGCGCGCGGAAGGAAGGCTGGAGCCCTTCCAGGCAGCCATCCTGCGCCGCTACTGGAGTGAAGGTCAGGACCTCTGGCAGTGGGACACGCTGCGGGCCGCGGGCGTGGAGGCCGGGTTGGATCCGGACGAACTCCAGCGCGCGGTGGAGGCAGGCCGCTACCGGCAGGTGGTGGAGGAGTCCGTGCGCGAGGCCCAGGAGATGGGCATCCGCGCGGTGCCCACCTTCATCCTGGGCGACAAGCTGGCCATCCAGGGCGCGCACGAGTACCCGTCATTCCAGCGGGCCATGCAGCAACTGGGCGCGAAGCCGAAGCAGCAGGGCTGACGGGCGCTACAGGCCCTTCACCAGGATGAGCAGCCGCGCGAAGGTCTCCGGACCTTCGCCGGCCAAGCCCCTGGCGAAGTCCAGGAACGAGGGCGCCTGCTCCACGTGCTTCGCGGCGAGCTGGAACGCCTCCACGGCGGCGGCGTCCAGCGCGGCCACGGGCGTGGCGGGAGCCTCCAGCAGCGCCACCACGGCCGGATGCCCGAGCAGCACCCAGCGCACCACGGAGGCGCGCAGCACGAGCAGGAACACGGCGTTCAGGAGGCTCTCGGCCTCGGTGAACGGGTGGCGCAGGACGTGGTTGAGCGCGTGGTGCAGGAAGTACTGGTGCACGCGCTCCCCGTGCAGGGACTCCAAGGCGGAGCGCCGCGCGGCGTGGAGTTCCCACGCCTGGTCAGGATGCGTGTCCGCGCCGCCGTAGGACGCGCGCACGGCGTTCATGAGCGAGAGGAAGCGCGGGCTGCTCACGGCGGCCTCGCGCGAGCGGAGCACGGCGCCGCAGATGCCGGCCCACGGGCCTCCGGGCAGCTCCAGCGCTGTGAGCTGCGCGCTCAAGGACGCGAGGGTGTCCGTGGCTTCGTACTCGCGCAGGATGCGCGCGAGCCGCTCTCCATCCGCTGAACCGAACGCCGTCGTCCCCGGGAAGTAGAAGCCGCCCAGGTCCAGCGCCATGCGGCCCAGCGCGTACAGCCTCGCGGCGAACGGGACCTCGCGGCGACTCAAGAGCCGCAGCATCGCTTCGCGCACGGTGTCCGCGTGGGCCGTCCAGGGGTCGTCTCCCGCCGCCACCTGCCGCGCGACCTGTGGACGCAGGGCGTGCGCCTCGGGCACGGGCTCGCGCACCAGCGCGTCCTCCGCCAGCAGGCACAGGCGCGCTGTCTCCGGACACGCGAGCGACCCGGCCATCTCCACCCGCGCGCCCCAGCGCGTGAGCACTCGCGGGAAGACGGAGCAGCCGTCCGGCAGCACCGCTTCACCGTAGCGGCGCTGGAGCGAGCACAGCTTCGCTTCATCCAGGAAGGCGCAGTGCCCGTCCGCGCGCTTGCCCAGGAGGCCCGCCTGCTGGCCCGTGGCGCCGTCCGGGTTCGGCGAAATCAGCGCCGCGACGCGCGCCTCGTCCGGTGTGCCCGCGACCTTCTGGCGCAGCAGGCTCCAGCGCGACTCGCTGATGGGCACCGTCAGCCCCGCGCAGCAGGTGTCCTCGCACGCCTCCGCGATGCAACGGAAGCGCGCCATGTAGCGGGGGGCGGAGGCCGTCATCGCGCCAGTCTACTTGCGGCCCAGCGCCTTCTTCACGAACCCCCAGAAGCGGCCCGCGCGATCCTTGAGGTCCGCGCCCCGGCGCTCCTCGGCGGCGCTCACCGCCTCCTTGCTCACCTGGAGCTGCTTCTGGAGCTCCTCCGGCGAGTAGCGCGTGGCGAGCGTCGCCTTCACCTCCTTGCGCGTCGAATACTCACGCGCCTCCACGTGCAGCACGCATTCGGAGTCGAGCTTGAGCGTCACCGCCACGCGCACGGAGCCCTTGGGTCCTCGTGGCAGACCTTCCATGCGCACGGTGCCCAGGTACTCGTTGGCGGAGATGTGGTTGTCCTCACCCTGGAAGACGGACAGCTCCATCCGCTCTTCGTTGTCCTGCGACGTGCTGATGGCGAACGAGCGCTGCGTGGGCAGCGGGCTGTTGCGCTCGATGACGCGCTTGAAGCCGCCGCCGGGCATGGCCACGCCAATGGTCATGGGCAGCACGTCGATGAGCACCACGCTGCTCACCTTGTCCACCGAGCCCGAGTACAGCGCCGCGCCCAACGCCACGGCCTCGTCCGCGTTGACGCTCGCCTGCGCGTTCTTGCTGAACAGGCCCTTGAGCTTGTCGCGCACCAGCGGCATGCGGCTCATGCCGCCCACCAGGATGATGTCGTCCACCTCCGAGGCCTTCAGCTTGGAGTCCAGCAGCACGTCGCGCACCACGTCGATGGTGCGGTTGAGCAGCGGGTCGCAGATCTTCTCCAGGTCCTGGCGCGACATCGTCACGCGCAGGTCCCGGGGACGGCCCGCGTCGTCCATCATCAACATGGGGATGTGGACTTCGAAGGTGCTGCGCTCGGACAGCGCCATCTTCGCGCGCTCGGCGGCGTCGCCCACGCGCGACAGGGCGATGCCGTCTCCGTTGAACGCGATGCCTTCCTTCTCCTGGAAGCGCTCCAGGAGGAAGTCGACGATGAGGTTGTCGAAGTCGATACCGCCCAGGAAGATGTCGCCGCCGGTGCCCAGCACCTCGAAGACGTTCTTCTCGATGCGCAGGATGGTCGCGTCGAAGGTGCCGCCGCCCAGGTCGTAGACGAGCACCTTCTTGTTGAGCTCGCGGTTGAGGCCGTACGCGAGCGCCGCGGACGTGGGCTCGTTGAGGATGCGCTCCACCTTGAGGCCGGCCATCGCGCCCGCCTTGCGGACCGCTTCACGCTGGGGCTCGGAGTAGTAGGCCGGCACCGTCACCACGGCGCGCTCCACCTTCTGGTTGAGGTGGGTTTCGGCCATCTCCTTGCACTCGCGCAGGATGAGGCCCTGCACCTCTTCCAGCGACAGCACGTCATTGCCCAGGCGCACGGCGGCGCGGCCGGCGGCGTCGGGGGTGATTTCGTAGTGGAAGCGCTCGCGCACCTGCTTCACCACGGCGCTGTCGTAGGGACGGCCCACCAGGCGCTTCGCGCCGTAGATGGTGTGCGTGGGCCGCAGCACGAGCTGGTTCTTCGCGCGGTGGCTGATGAGCAGCTTGTTCTGCGCGCTCAGCGAGATGACGGACGGGATGGTGTTGTAGCCCTCGCGCGAGCGCAGCACGACGGGCCGGCCGTTGGAGAGGAGCGCCACGCAGGAGTTGGTGGTGCCCAGGTCGATGCCGATGACCGGCCCCGTGCCGGCCAGCGTCTGCGGCGGCGTGAGGTAGATGGGGCGCACCTGGCCGTTGGCGTCCAGGGGAGGCGGCGCGGCGGCCACCGGCGCGGCGGCGGGCGCGAGCGTCGCGGGGGCGCTCGGCGCGGCGGGCGCGGGCGGGGCCTGGCGCACGGACGGAGGAAGCACGCTCGGCGGCGGCGGGGCCACGGGCCGCGCGGCGGGACGGCCCGCGGAGGACACGGGCTCGCGCGCCAGCTCCAGCGGCCCGTCGTCGTCGATGGACAGGTCCAGGTCGAACTCGGCGCTGCCGCCAGACGGGCGCTGCGGCGCGGGAGGCTGCTGCGGGACGGCGCGGCCCCAGGACGACGCAGGCTCCTGGGAGAGGTCGGGAGCGCGGCCCGCGGCGGAACCGGGCTCGCGGCCCAGGCCGGGCGCCGCGGGACGGTTGGCGAAGGAGCCGGGCTCCAACGGCAGCTCCCCCGGAGCGCGCGCCGAGGGGCGTCCCGCCACGGATCCAGGCTCGCGGCCCAGGCCCGGCGCGGCGGCGCGACCCGCCGCGGAGCCAGGCTCCAGTCCCAGACCCGGCACGGAGGGACGTCCGGCGGCGGAGCCGGGCTCACGCCCCAGGCCCGGCGCGGCGGTACGTCCGCCAGAGGAGTGCGGTTCAAGTCCCAGGCCCGGCGCCGCGGGACGACCACCGGAAGAGCGAGGCTCCAGCCCCAGTCCCGGCGCCGCGGGACGACCACCGGAAGAGCGAGGCTCGAGTCCCAGGCCCGGCGCCGCGGGGCGACCACCGGATGAGCGAGGCTCGAGTCCCAGGCCCGGCACGGCGGCACGGCCGGCCGCGGATCCAGGCTCACGCCCCAGCCCCGGCGCGGCGGCACGGCCCGGCGAGGACGCGGGCTCGCGCCCCAACGGCCGCTGACGGCCCGGCGAGGACGTGGGCTCGCGCGCCAGCTCCAGCGGAGCCTCGTCGTCCAGGGATGACAGGTCGAAGTCGAACTCGGCGCTGCCGCCGGAGGGCTTCGCGGGAGCCACCGGCGGCACGACCGGCATCGCGGCGGGCGGAGGCGGGGGGGCCGCGCGCTGCACGGG
>NZ_RAWC01000024.1:0-66128 GCF_003611685.1 Corallococcus sp. CA049B
CTCCCACCTTCACCCGCGTGGCCTGGTCCACGGGCACCTGCACGGACAGCTCCAGGGCGCGGCTCTGGTCCACGAGGGTGAGCGCCGTCTGCGGCGTCACGTAGTCGCCCAGCTTCACGGGGATGTCGCCCACGACGCCGTCGAAGGGGGCGCTCACGTTGAAGAAGCCCAGCTGCACCTGCTGGTTCTGGATTTGCGCCTCCGCGGCCTGGGCCTGGGCCTCGGATTGCGCCGCCTGGGCCACGGCCTGTTCGTAGTCCTGGCGGCTGACGAGCCCTTCCTTGAGGAGCTGCGCGCTGCGCTCGCGCGTCTTGCGCGCGAACTCGCGGTTGGCGACGGCGGAGGCCTTCTGGGCCTGGGTGGCGCGCAGGGAGGCCTGCTCCTGGCGTGGATCCACGACGAGCAGCACCTGACCGGCCTTCACCTGCTGGCCGGGGCGGACGGAGATCTTCTGGATGTATCCGGCGACCTGCGGGACGACGGTGATGCTGCTGCGGGAGATGAGGGTGCCCACGTATTCGCGGGTGTCGCGCACCGGGCCGGGCTTCACCGCCATCACCTGCACGGGCGTGGGCTTGCCGCCGCCCTGGCGCTGCTGGCCGCCCTGGGGGCCGCCTCCGGGCGCGGCCTGGCCGGGGCCCTTGTCGCCGCTGCACCCGCCCGCCGCCAGTGCGAGGACGAGCCCCCACGCGCCCCAACCGCCCCTCACCAATCGCATGCTGCCTCCGACAGGAATGCATCCACCTGGGCCTGGCGGAACTGGAAGTCGCGGATGACGAGCTCCAGTTCGGCCTGCCGCAGGGCCCCGGCCGCGTCCACCAGCTCGAGGCTCGTTCCGGTGCCCACCTCGAAGCTGCGGCGGGTGAGCCGGTCATTCTCTTCCGCGAGCTTCCGCTCGCGGTCCGCCAGGTCGCGCGTCGCCTGGGTCACCTGCACGGCGCGCTTCGCCTGGGTGACCTCGATGACGACGTTGCGCTCCCGGTTGGTGTAGTCCGCGCGGGCCTGCTCCAGCTGGCCGCGGGCCTGGCGCAGGCGGCCCTCGCGCGCGCCGCCGTCCCAGAAGGGCAGCACCAGGCTGGCGCCGACGTTCCAGATGGGGACTTCGGCGAAGCCCGGGTTGACGGTGAGCGCGGTGGTGGTGCTGGTGAGGTCCAGGGTGGGCGCGTACTGGCGATACACCTCGCCGATGGCGCGCTCGGCCACCACCTGGCGCGACTTCGCGGCGGCGATGTCCGGGCGGTTCTCCAGCGACTCCAGCGTGCGGCAGGCGGCCTTCGCGCCCTCGAAGAGCGTGGTCAGTTCGAGTCCCGGCTTGATGCCCACGGCGGACGGGGTGCCCAGGGCGAGGCCGAGGGCCTCGCGGGCCTGGCGCAGGTTCTCGTCGCCGGTGACGACGTTGCGGCGGGCGGCCTGGGCGTCCTGCTCCACGCGGACGACGTCCAGGCGGGTGCCGGCGCCCAGCTCGAAGCGGCGCTGCGCGAGGGCCAGCCGCTCCAGCGCGGTGCGCAGGTTGACGCGGTTGACCTCCGCCAGGCGCTCGTTGGAGGACACGGAGACGAGCGCCTGCGCGAGGCCCCGGGTGAGCTGCCGGCGCGTCTCCGCGAGCGACAGGTTGGCGGTGCGGCGCGACTCCTTGGCGCTGCCCAGGGCGTAGAGGCTGGCCAGGTCCACGACAGGCACGTTCGCGGTGAGCACGCCGATACCCAGGAGTTCCGTGGGCGTGAAGCCCCCGGCGCCGCTGACGCCACCGCCGATGCCGCCGCCCACGCCACCGCCGACAGCGGGGATGTTCGGGTTGAGGACGTTGTATTGGACGGACAGGGTGCCGCCGACGGAGGGCAGCAGGTTGGCGAGCGCGATGCGCCACGTGCCCGCGGCGACCTCGACCTGTCCCAGGACGGCCTGGAGGTCGGTGGAGCGCTGGCGCAGGAGCGTGAGCGCTTCGTTCCAGGACTGGATCTCCTGGGGCGCGGCGGGCGCGGGAGTGAGCAGCGGATCCGACACGTTCGCCTGGAATGGGGGTGGCACTTCGGGGACGTCGTCCGGGTTCTGGGATGCGGGCGTGCTGGCGCGGCCGGGCCGGGGCGGCGCGGGAGCGGGAGCGGGAGCGCGGGGGGCGTTCGGCGCGGGAGCGGCGGGAGGCTGCGTGGGCGCGGCCGGTGGCGCCACGGAAGGCGTGGGCGGCGGAGGCGCGGGTGGAGCGCGCTGTGGCGGCGCGGTGTATTGCGCGAGGACGGGACGGAGGGGTCCGGAGCCGTGCGGCGCTGGCGCCTCGCCGGGGATTCCGGCGGGAACCAGCAGGGCTGCGAACACGAGCGCGTTCATAAGGGATGCTCCCCAGGTAGGGGCGAAGCCAGCCCCCGGCCACGGTTCGCGCCCCCCGGCGCTCCAGTGGACAACACAGCAGGGCGAGGAAGTGCTCAGCAGGCGATGCATGGACCTCGAGTCGGCGCTGGAGGTCCGGGGTTGCCCTTACGGACGCAAGGGCAGGGAAGGGGGAGGGGCTCGTGGAGACATGGCGCGTCCTGACGCTGGCTGGGGAAGAGCCAACGTGCGTCGCGAGCGCCGGGCAGGCGTCTGTCTTCAAGGGAGGGCGCGCGTTCAGCACGCCACGGGTGTCATGACGGTCGGGTCAGGGGCAGTGGCACGCTCCAGTGGAGCGAGCATTTGATTTGGTGGTATTACATGTTGATGCCAATTCTCAGGACCTTGTTCCTGTGTGCGGCTGCGACAGGGCTCTGGTTCGTGTCCTGCGCGGGGGCCAGCCCTGTTCCAGTCGAGGATCGCGACTACGGACTCATGAATGGTGCCGTATGGGTGCGAGGCCCCTGGGATGCCATCCGACCCTCCGCTGACATCGATGCGGTCATCGATCAGCTCTGCCCCGCCGTCATGGAGCTACCGCGCGCCCAGGGGCGTGAGTATGGACAGGAATACTGCGGGGTCCTCTACTCCGTGGGAGATGGTGCCTACTCGGCGAGCATGCCATCTCCGCTTGGACCTCTCCTGAAGGCCACTCCTGAGCAACAGAAGAGCTGCAAGCAGCCGAACTTCGTTCGGGACTCACGAGGCGCGGTGAAAATCCAGGCGGACTACCATAGCCACCCCTGGGCCAACTCGCGCATGTCCAGGCCTGACCGAGCAGAGGCACGTCAGAGATATTCCATCCGGCTCCAGTTTGACACGGCATGCCGGGTGATGAAGCTGGTCCCGTACATCGGTGAAGCCAGACCTGGAGAAGTCTATGAACGGCGCGGGAAGCGCTGGGCGCTCATCGGTATCGTCAAGCCAGAGCACAAGGCCACGGGTCTGATGACCGCCGTTACGGAGTAACACCCACGCCCATGCATCTCTCAAAACCAGCGAAGTCAGGATGGCTCCTGGCCCTGTTCCTGCTCCCCGCGTGTGCGCTCTTTCAACGCACTTCGCGTCCTCCTCATGCACCGCCGGAAGAGGCGGCTCGCGTCCAGTTCCCACTGGACCTCCCCGAAGATGCGCAGACGCTCGCGGGCGGCATGGTGACCGCCATGCAACTGGCGCTGGATGATTTCCGGCCCCTGGATTTGAAGCCCCACGAAGGGGCCACGGAGGAGGAGCACTGTCTCTATCAGCGCGAGTCCTATGACGTCAGCGCGGCACCTGGCCCGGAGGGCGTGACCTTCGTGCAGATCACGCTCAAGCCCCAACTCTGTGAGAAGCAGGGAGCCATCATGGACATGGGGGCGACCTATGCCGTGGACGTGAAGGGACGGCGCATCCTCGCCGTGCAGCACTGAGGCCGTTCAGGGGCGGCTGGGTGGGTCCCCGCTATTCGTAGGACCTGCCCGCGCACCCGGCTCCGCGCCGTCCTCGCTCCGCGCCTGGATGAAGCGCAGGAACGACGCCTCGTCCGTGACCTCTTCCAGGAGTTGGTGCAGGTCATGGGCCATGGTGCACTCCGGTCCCCGCATCCGGGCCAGGCGTCTGGATGAATGGCAAGGGCACGGAGCCATCGGGTGGATCGAAGGACCGGCCGACCTCCGACGTGGGAACCAGGATGCCGGGCCCTGCATCCGTGGGCTCCAGCGACTCATCCGGCTCACCATCCCGAACGCGGCGGAGGATCCGGCCATCGCTTCCGACCGCGTACTGCGCGCCTGAGTGCAGCGCGGGGACAGTCAACCCACAGGCCCGGGGATCCTCATCGATCCGGACGAAGATGACCCCTGGCCGCTGAATGACCCTGTACCGGTGTGACTCGCGCCGGTCGACGCACGGGGTGTTGGCACCTTGTGGGCCCAGGAAGTCGGCGGCGGCGACGTCGAGCGCATGCAGGACGGTGCCGCTCAGTTCGACAGCGCCTCCCTCCGCGCTCGCTTCCACGGCAGGCTGCTCAAAGAACCGTGGGAACTCGATGGACGCGTCATTCGTCCACGCATCACGCGTGGGCATGGACCGCAGGCAACCCACCACGAGCAGCGTCGCTGGCAACGCGCGCCATGTCGCGCTCCAGCGCATCCTCACCGCGGCAACATGCCCAGCCGCTGCTTTGCGGACCTGTTCTGCGGATCGAACCGGAGCGCTTCCTCCAGCCGCTCGCGGCCCTTCGCCGCGTTGCCCTGCACCGCGTAGAGGTCCGCCAGCCGCACCAGCACCTCCGCGTTGTAGGGCTGCAGGTCCAGCGCCTGCTCGAATTCGCGCGTCGCCGTGGCCACGTCCCTGCGGCGCATGGCCAGCTGCCCCAGCATCACGTGCGGCTGCACCAGCCCTCGCGTCTCCGGCTCCGTCGCCAGCGCCTGCAACGCCGGCATCCCCCTCGCGTCCCCGAACGCCGCCAGCGTCAACGCCGCGCCCTGCCGCACCCACAGCGAGCCGTCCTTGAGCAGCGCCGCCAGGTCGTCCGTCGCCTCGCGCGCGTTCGCCGCGCCCAACCCGTCGATGATGTCCGAGCGCAGCGTGCTGTCCGTCGTCCCCTTCAGCGCCGCCCGCAGCGCCGGCACCGCGTCGTGCTTGAACCGGCGCGCCAGGAGCTTCGCCGCCGCGCCCCGCAGCGTGCCCGCCTCCGCCGTGTCCGCCAGCACCGCCTCCAGCGCCCCACGGCTCTGCGCCGCCGTCTTCTCGTCGAACGCGTCCGCCAGCCGCAGCCGCCGCTGCTGCCGCGCCTCCGCCTTTGGCCACCACTTCACCAGCGCCGTCTGCATCGCGTCCGGCGTCTGCTTCGCGTGACAGGTGTTGCACGCGTTGGGGATGTCGTGGCGCGCCGTGTTTTGCGGCGCCGGCACGTCCAGCGCGTGGTCCGCGAAGTGGTCCAGCACGCCCGACACCACCGGCGGCATGTGGCACGCCAGGCAGTCCTGCGCCGCCGCGGCCTTGTGGTGCGTGTGCTGCTCGCCCTGCGCCACCACCTCTGTGTGACAGCCCTGGCACGTGGACGCGTTCACCGACGTGCGCGCCGCCACCGGCTTCTGCTTGCGCACCTCGTTGGGCGCGCTCGCGTCGTGCGGCGCCGTGTGGCACGTCAGGCACGTGGCCCCGCCCTTCAGGTGGCACTGGGACTGGAGGAGCGCTTGGTACTCGAAGCTGGAGGTGCTGGGCCGCCCGTCCGCGAAGAAGTCCCCGGAGCGGTCGTTGCCCACCAGCAGCACCATGGGCTGATAGCTCGCGTCGTAGCGCTGGCCGGGCAGGAAGTGGTGCTTCGCGTCCAGCATGGGGAACAGCGTGCGGCGCGGCCCGTGGCACTGCGCGCACACCGCGAAGCCCTCCTCCTTCGACAGCTTCGCCGGCTGGATGATGTCCTCTGGCAGCTGCGACTCCGCGTGCCGCCCGCCGGGCCCGTGGCAGGACTCGCACGCGACGCCCGCGTCCGCGAACTTCGTCTCCCACTGGTGGCTCGCCCGGTCATAGCGCGCGTCCAGCCCCGTCACGTGGCAGTCCAGGCACGCGTGCTGCGCGCTGCGGCGGAAGTTCGTCCAGAAGAACGGGTGGTCCGGCGACAGCGCCCCCTGCTTCTTCTCCGAGTAGTCCACCCACTCGCCCTTGCCCGTCACGTGGAAGTACACCGGCATCACCTGCCAGCGGCCGTCCGGCAACAGCGTGATGGGGTCCTGCATCCGCTTGCCGCCCACCACCCACTGCACCGGCCACTCGCCCAGGTTCCCGTCCGCGCCCTTGGTGCGCATCAGGTACTGGCTCCCGTCGCGGCGCATCCACGCCTCGCTGGACTCGCCCTTGAAGTGCGTGCCCGCCGCGAACGTGCCCACCACGTACGGCTTCGTCGCAGGCGACAGCGCCCGCGAGTGCCAGTCGTGCTTCCAGCCCGTGTGCTGCTCCTCGTGGCAGTCCGCGCACACCTGCGAGCCCACGAAAGGGTTCGGCTTCGAGGGCGGCGCCTCCACCGTCTTCACCGGCACGGCCGCGGCCACACGGCCCGCGTCCACGGGCGCTGCCGGAGCCTGGGCCACCGGCGGAGACACCGCGGGCGTGGGCGCGGACGAAGGGCGCAGGAGGAAGAACAGGCCCGCCGCGAGGACCACCACCGCGAGGGCGACAAGGACAGGGCGAGAGGAGCGCATCCGGAAGGTGCCGCCCATGCTCCTCCCAAGCGCCAGGCCGCACAAGCGGCGCTCCGCGCAAGCCCGCCTCCTCCAGTGGACAATGACCTCCCAGGGAGGGCTGCGGTCCTGGCGAGCCCTGGATTAGGGTCTCCCTCCAAGCCAAGGGAGGCCATGCCCATGCCCATGCGGTCCGTGAATGGAACCCGGCTGTACTACGAGGACACGGGGGGTTCTGGAGACGTGGTCCTCTTCAGCCACGGGCTCCTCTGGAGCACCCGGCTGTTCGACCCGCAGGTGGAGGCCCTGCGCGGCCGCTTCCGCTGCATCGCGTACGACCACCGGGGGCAGGGCCAGAGCGACGTGCCGCCCGAGTCCGCCATCGACGTGGAGACGGTGTACGCGGACGCGGTGGCGCTCATCGAGTCGCTGGGCGTGGCCCCCGTCCACTTCGTGGGCCTGTCCATGGGCGGCTTCGTGGGCATGCGGCTCGCGGCGCGCCGGCCGGACCTGCTGCGCTCGCTGGTGCTCCTGGAGACGTCCGCGGACCCCGAGCCCCTTGTCAACGTGCCGCGCTACACCGCGCTCAACCTCATCGCCCGCTACGTGGGCCTGGGCCCCGTCGCCACGCCGGTGATGCGCATCATGTTCGGCACGTCGTTCCTCACCGACCCGGGCCGCGCCGAGGAGCGGGCGCTGTGGCGGACGCGCCTGACGGGCAACCGCCGCGACATCTACCGCGCCGTCAACGGCGTCATCCAACGCAAGCCCATCGCGGAGGAGCTGCCGCGCATCCGCACGCCCACGCTCGTCATCGTGGGGGAAGAGGACCGCGCGACCGTGCCCGCCAAATCGGAGCGCATCCACTCGCTCATTCCCGGCTCCCAGCTGGTGCGCCTGTCGCGCGGAGGCCATTCGTCCTCCGTGGAGGAGCCGGCGCTCGTCAACGCGGAGCTCGCCCCCTTCCTCACCCAGCACGCGTCCAAACAGGCCGCGCAAGTGGGCTGAGGCGCCGTTAGCGAAGTCCCCAGGAGGGTTCCCCATGCCAGTCGCGAAATGGAACGGCACGGTGCTCGCGAAGAGCGACACCTACGAGACCGTGGAGGGCAACATCTACTTCCCGCCGGACAGCCTGGTGCGCGAGCACTTCAAGCCCAGCGCCACGCACACCACCTGCCCCTGGAAGGGCGAGGCCAGCTACTACTCCGTGGAGGTGGACGGGAAGACGAACGCCGACGCGGCCTGGTTCTATCCGGAGCCCAAGCCGGCCGCGTCCAACATCCAGGGCTATGTGGCCTTCTGGAAGGGTGTGACGGTGGAGCGCTGAAGTCAGCGGCCGATGAGGTACTTGCCCCAGCGCAGGCTGTTGCGCAGTTGGGTGACGATGAAGGCAGGCACCCACTGGAGCAGGTTCGCCTCCGGCTTCACGTCGTAGCCGTTCCACAGGTCATCGTCGATGCGGTTGGGGTCCAGCGTCGTGGGGTAGGGCGCGGGCATGCCGCCGAAGCACTCCCCTTGCGAGAAGAAGAGGTCCCACAGCGTGGCGGCCTCCGCGTGGTCGTCCGGGATGAGGCGCGTGTCCACGCCCAGCAGCGAGCCCAGCAGCTTCCAGAAGAAGTACCAGCG
Organism: Corallococcus sp. CA049B; assembly: GCF_003611685.1. Taxonomy (NCBI): domain Bacteria; kingdom Pseudomonadati; phylum Myxococcota; class Myxococcia; order Myxococcales; family Myxococcaceae; genus Corallococcus; species Corallococcus sp. CA049B. The sequence continues at coordinate 8,157 of NZ_RAWC01000024.1, forward strand.
CTGCTCGTTGTACTCGTAGCCCTTGTCCACCCACGCCTGCGCGACGACGTACGCGAACGTCAGCAGCGTGAACGCGACCCCGCTCTGGTTGTAGCAATGCTTCCGCCCCGTATTGAGGGACTTGTAGTGACCCAGCGCGGAGTTGTGCATCTGCGCCAGCAGCAGCGTGGTGGACAGGGTGCGCGTGCTGTAGAGGCTGCCCCAGCCCATGTTCATGTTGCCGTAGAGGATGCGCAGCATGATCTGCGCCGTCTCGATGACCCGGCGGGACACGATGGTCTTGAGCTTGCTGTGGGGGCGCTGCTCGAACAGCGACGACACGTCCTTGTGGTAGTACGTGGCCCGGAAGGACACGCCCGCCAGCTGGTTCACGGACGCGCCCTGGAAGAAGACGTAGAAGGCCTCGTCGCGCGCGGCCTCGAAGTCTCGCAGGAACTGCGCGGAAGAGCCCACGCCCGTCACCGCCTGCGTGGCCACCGAGTGCGTCGTCCCGTAGAGCACCTTCGCGATGCGGTGGTCGCTGTACGTGTTGCCCCAGTAGCCCTCGATGGCGGAGAAGGCCTTCAGCGCGGGCCGCCACGCGGTGCCGTTCACGCCGGGCGTCTCGCGGATGTGCTTCTTCCAGTGCTGCCGCAGCTCCTCCATGAACTCCGGCTCCGCGGCGCTCATGATGCCGTACAGGCTGTTGGCCGCGGTGAGCGGGTCGCCCAGGATGGCGGTCAGGTTCTGGCCACGGAAGGTGAAGGGCATGGGCGGGCGCTCCGGTGGATGGCGTTCCGGCGCAGTGTAGAGAACTGTTAAGCCTGTAACAAACCGCCCGTCCTGGAAAACCCGTCACGTAGGGGATGTGACGGGGCGGGGTGGACTGGACTTTCCGGGCGGCCGCGAGCGGCGATGCTGGGGCTTTTCGCGGGGCGTGTCCCTGAGTGGAGGAGCGGAGCCTTGGCGACGGTGTCCCTGCAGGACGTGCGCAAGGTGTACCGGGGGGGCGTGGCGGCGGTGAAGGGCGTGACGCTGGACATCGCGGACGGCGAGTTCGTGTCGCTGGTGGGCCCGTCCGGCTGCGGCAAGTCCACGACGTTGAACCTCATCGCCGGGCTGGAGGAGCTGTCCGGCGGCGAGCTGAGAATCGACGGGCAGTTGGTGAACGACCTGTCCCCGCGCGAGCGCGACATCGCGATGGTGTTCCAGAGCTACGCGCTCTACCCGCACCTGGACGTGGCGGGGAACCTGGCGTTCCCGCTGAAGGTGGCGGGGATGGACGCGAAGGACGTCGAGGCGCGCGTGCGCGAGGTGTCCGGCGTGCTGGGGCTGGAGGCGCTCTTGTCGCGCCGGCCCAAGGAGCTGTCGGGCGGACAGCGGCAGCGCGTGGCGCTGGGGCGCGCGCTGGTGCGCAGGCCCAAGGTGTTCCTCTTCGACGAGCCCCTGTCCAACCTGGACGCGGCGCTGCGCACGCAGATGCGCGGCGAAATCAAGAAGCTGCACGAACAGCTGAAGGCCACGTTCATCTACGTCACGCATGACCAGGCGGAGGCGATGACGCTGTCGGACCGCGTGGTGGTGATGAGCCAGGGCGAGGTGCAGCAGGTGGCCCCGCCGCGCGAGCTGTACGACGCGCCAGCGAACCTCTTCGTGGCGGGCTTCTTCGGCTCGCCGCGCATCAACCTGGTGAAGCCGGAGACGCTGGGCCTGTCCGGCGGTGACGCGGTGCTGGGTCTGCGGCCGGAGCACCTCCAGGTGGGGCAGGGGCCTACGCCGGAGGACGCGCGCGAGGGGCGCGTGTACCTGGTGGAGCCCATGGGCGCGGAGGTCTGGGTGACGGTGGAGATGGGCGGCGAGCGCCTGGTGGCGCGGGCGCCCGGGGACTTCCGCGCCGCGAGCGGAGACACGGTGTGGCTGCGCCATGACGCTCGGTACCTGCGCCGGTTCGACGCGAGGACGGGGCGCGCGGTGTGAGTCAGGGGCGCAGCCGCAGCGAGGCTTCCGCCAGGATGCCGCTGGCCTCGCGCGCGACACGCGCATGGCGCGTCATCAGGGCATCCTGGGACTCGCGAGGCTGTGCCTCGAACAGGTCCCAGAGGTGCTGCTCCTCAATCACAGGGACGCGATACCCCAGCTCCTCTCCATAGCGCCGCAACCGCTCCAGGGTGGCGAGCAGGTACTTCCAGTTGGCCAGCGGGCGCAGCAGCAGCACCTCGCGGCGCTGGACGGACTCCGCCGCCAGGGGATGGACGTGCCCCCGCCAATGGCCTTCCGCGTACTCCACGCCGATGGCGGAGAGGCCCAGGTCGAATCGGGAGAGGCGCTCTTCCAGGATCGCTGGCGTGCAGTCGTAGGCCACTTCGAGCCGCCGGCCCGAGAGCTGGAACGACGTCTGGAAGGGAGGGTTGTCCTCCCGCAATAGGGCCCCCTGGGCCTCCAGATGAACGAGGAGCATCTGCCGATCCAGGATGCTCGCCGGCCAGAGGTCCAGGTCATGCGGGGGACGCCCATGGAGCAGGGTCTTGAACGCGCCTCCGGCCAGGAAGAATCGGCCCGGGAACTCGCGGCAGAGAGGAACGAGCTGCTCCCGGGCGAAGGCAATGACAGATTCGGGCGAGGGCCTCATGCCGGCCCTGGAAGGCGTGCACGCAACTCGCGCACGGTGACGCCCTGCTCGTCGATGACCTGGAGCGCGCCGTCCAACGTCTCCACGCGGGCCTGCCCGTTGTAGAAGGGCTCCACGAAGGCGAAGCGCAGGGGGTAGAGCGCGTCTCCCGCCGCGTCGACGTGATGCCAGCCGCCTGCGTCCCGCGCACGCGCGAAGCCCTTGTGGAAGACATCCAGGTCCAGGAACCGGCGCGCATTCAAGGGGTGCCCCTGCTTGTCGATGTGCAGGTGGAGGCCCGAGGCCTCCTGCACCACCGCGGAGCCGTCCCGGAAGTCTCCCGCGTAGGCGTACCGCTCGTCGTAGACCGGCTCACCCTGACCATCGATGTGGAAGTACCGGCCGTCCTTCGACCGGACCGGACAGCGCCCGTCCTGGAAGTTGCCGCACCACGCGTGGCGCCCCGACGTGAGCTCCTGCCCATCCACGCGCAGGTGAAACGCCCCTGCCGCATCCACCACGGCCGCGAGCCCTTCATAGAACCCAAACGTCCGGATGAAGCGGCGAGAAGAGAGCGCGTTGCCCTTCAGGTCGATGTGGAACGCGCCCGAGGCGTCCCGTACGGCCGCGAGCCCCGGTTCGTGAAACGAGAGGACCTCGGTGAAGCGCGCGGCATAGAGCGGCTTGCCGTCCAGGAGATGATGGGTCCTGTCAGGCGCGACTCGCGTATTCGACCCGGGTTTCAAGCGGACTCCTTCACCGGCTGACGCATGTTGCAGCCACGGCACAGGGGATGGTCCTGATAAGTGGTCAGCAGCCGTTGATAGGCCGGGCCCGTCCACACGTCCTGGATGCCCACCTCGTTCAGGTTGCCCATGTTCCCGAGCGTCCTGCGTTCCTTGTCGGGAGCGCAGCAGGGGTCGAAGCGGCCCACGGCGCTCACCCAGGCCTCCTTCCCCAGGAAGGGACAGCGCGCCCCGGGCGCGAGATCCGTGACGGCCTCCGCTCCCAGGGGATGGATGTTCTCCAGCAGCACCTTGCTCCCATCCGGCCGGCGGCACTCCTCCGCGACAGCATGGGCTTGCCGGGCGGCCTCGTTCCAGCGCCGGATGGCGGATGCGTCGCGCCTCATGGACAGGGGCTGGATGGCGGCGAAGTGGGCCCAGAGGTGATGCCCCTTCACCCGGTCCACGCCCAGGTCCGCCGCGAGCCGCACGATGTCCGCCAGCTCCCCCACGTTCGACTCCAGGAAGGTGAGCTGGAGCGTGACCCGGCAGCGATGGCCGCCCTCGCGCGCATGCGCATCCCGCTCGGCCACGAACTGGCGGAGGTTCTCCAGGACCTGCTCCCAGCGCGTCCCTGGCATCACCGATTCATGGGTCTGCTTCGTGGCCCCGTTCCACGACACCTTCACGTCGGAGGTGATGGGGACCAGCCGGCGCGCCCACGCGCGGGCTCCTCGCCTGGGAAACGTCCCGTTGGTGGTGAGGTTCAGCCACACCCCGTGCGCCATGCACAGGTCGATGATGTCGTCGAAGTGGGGATAGAGCAGCGGCTCGCCCATGGTGGACGGAATCACCTCCCGGAGGGGCGTGCCGTCGCTGTCCTCCATGACCCTGCGCAGCAGCTCCAGGGGCATGCGGCGCTTGGGCTGGCCGGCCTCCCTGCGCAGCCGCTGGGTATCGCTGTGGGGCGAGTGGTCCTCGCACATGATGCAGTGCAGGTTGCAGTCGTCAGGGTTGGTGTCGAAGGTGATGCGCCAGGGACCGGGCCGGGTGGGGGTACGCCGGGCACGGTGCTCCCGGATGGCGCGTGCATAGAGTGCCTCCACGGCCTCCACGTGGGCCTGCATCCCCTGCACGTCGCCCCCTTCTCCGAAGAGGTGCCCGCGACCGCCCAGCCGCACCGCGAGGTCCGGCGCATCCACGAGTTGTTGCATGGCCCGGGCAAGCGACCCGGGGTCGCGGTGGGTGAAGAGCAGGCCGTTCTCTCCATCGCGGACGTACTCGCGCATCCCTCCCGCGTCCGCGGTGATGACAGGCACCCGCGCCTGGAGCGCCTCGTGGATGACCAGCGGAGAGTTCTCCACCCAGATGGAGGGCACGACGATGGCGTCCACGTGGTTGAAGACATCCCTTACGATGTCCGCGTTGCGGTACTCGGGAAGCCACTCCACGCGCGTGCTGGCATCTCCCGGGAGGGCTCGGGCCAGGGCCTTGAGCGTCTCCGTGTGTTCGCCGCGAGGCCGTCCCCAGATCTTCAGCCGCGCCTTGCCGCGCACCTGACCGAAGGCCTGGATGAGGTGATGGATGCCCTTGGCCGGGATGTGGGTGCCGATGTAGCCGAAGACGACGTCGGGCCCGGGCGTTCGCTGCCGGTGGCGCAGGCGCTCCAGGTCGAAGCCGTAATCCAGATACACCGACTTGTTGGCGGGCAGCCCGAAGTCCCGCTGGAACCGCTCCAGCAGGTAGCGCGAGGGCGCGATGAAGAGGTCCACGTGCTCCATCATCCGGCGCACATGCTCCATCCGGTCGTGCACCCACTGACTCCAGTGCGCGACGTCCTGCTCCCGCGTTTCGGGGGCACCAGAGAAGTAGCGCGCGTAGCAGCGCTCCGCGCACTTCCGGTCCTCCTGGCCTGAGCACGCGGACCAGGGCTCGTTCCCGGGAGCCGGATGCATCTGCATGAACTGCCCACGGGGACACATGAGCCAGTAGTCGTGCAGCGTGAAGACGATGGGGATGCCACGGGCCGCGCCCACCTCCAGCAGGGACGTGGACAGGTGGTTCAGATGACCCACGTGGATGACGTGGGGACGGAAGCCGCCCAGCACCTCCGCGAAGCGTTGATCCACCCCTTCATGCCGGTAGCGGTCACGGCTGTTGGGGAGGTTGACCAGGTGGAGCAGGACGCGCGGGTCGTCCGGATCGCGCTCCTGCGTCAGATCGTAGTCCGGGAGGAACGGGTCCTCGCGGCGGGTGAAGACCTGGACCTCGTGCCGGCTCGACAGGCCTTGTGAAAGTGCCTGGGTATACACCTCCGAGCCCGCGTTGAAGCGCATGGGGTAGCCATGGATGACCTGGAGGACCCGCATGAGTGGGGGCTGCTTCGAAGACCTGCTCATGGCAACTCCAGTGATGGATTTGCCGGCGGTGCATCGGGGTCATGCCGGATTCAACGGCCGACAAGGCCTCCGTCCAGACGGACGGCCACGGACCCCCGTGGAGATTCTCTGGCCAAGTCGGGTTGCTGCGGGACTGCATGTAAATCCTATGCAGACGGAGTGTGAATCGCAATTCGGCGCGTGGAGCGCTGATGAGGGTTTGGGCGGGGAGGTTGTCAGGCGTAGACCTGTTCGCTCTCCACCACGGGTTCCAGCCGGCGCTGGAGGGCAGCGAGCCGTTCGTAGCGCTGATGCAGCGCTTCCTTGTGCTCGCGTTGATCCGCCCGGGCGATTTCATCCAGCAGCGTTTGCAGCGTGGAATCCACGGCGTCCTTCAGCACGCGCGATTCGTCGTTCGACAGTTCCAGCAGCATGGGGGCCTCCTTGAGGCAACGTTAGGCACCGCGCGACGGGGCCGCGCGCAGGCCAGGCACACGGGCGTGGAAGAAGGCGGCCCGAGGGCCCACCGGGCTGCCTGCCAGGGCGCGCACGGCGGCGGGAGCGACCCCACTCTTGGTGAGGACCCCATGAGCGCGAGGAGCGACGCGATGATTCACGCGGGAGAGGTTCGCGAGGGCATGTCGGTGCGCACCGCCGACGGGCAGCAGCTGGGCAGGGTGGCCGGCGTGGGCGACACGCACTTCGAACTGGAGCAGGGGCTGGTGCCCATTCCCCGGCGCGACTACCTGGTCGAGTACAGCGACGTGGAGGCCGTGCGCGGGGATGAAGTCCTGCTCAAGCCGGCGGACCACTCGCAGCTCACGCTGGAGGAGGACGACGACGGCGGAGCCCTGCCGCCGCGCCACAGCGAGGGCCTGGAAGCGGAGCCCGCGAACGACCCCGTGGGTCCCATGCGGCACTGAGGCGGACAGGCCCGGCGCTGCCTCCGGGAGTTCGGGATTTCCAACCCGGAGGGCAGGGCAAGGCCCTGGAATCACAGGACCTTGCGAGGGCCTGGGTGTCAGACCGGCGCGTTAAACGGACCCCTCGACCCGACGTCCCGGTGGGGCCATGCGACGGTTTTCGACTTCTTGCGTCACGATGCTGTGGTTGGGAGTGGTGTTCGCGTGCGGCCCCGCGCCGCGAGCGGATGCGGGCGGCGTGGAGGCGCCGGTGCCGGGCGTGTTGTCCACGCCGAGGCGGCTGTTGCCCTACATCGCGTTGGACGACGGGCGGGTGCTCGCGGCGGGAGGGCATGACGGCAGCCGCACGCTGGGCAGCAGCGAGGTCTTCGACCCGGACACGGGGCGCTGGAGGTCCACGGGAGCGCTGCGCACGGCGCGGCGCAACCACGCGGCGGTGCGGCTTCCGGATGGGCGCGTGCTGGTGGTGGGCGGCTCCAACGGCGTGACGGTGGGCGCGCTGGCGAGCGCGGAGCTGTACGCGCCGGACACGGGCGTATGGACGCAAGCGGCGCCCATGAGCGAGGCGCGCAACGACCCGGCGGTGGTGGTGTTGCCGGACGGGCGCGTGCTGGTGGCGGGGGGCACGGACGTGGACCTGCGGCCGGTGCGTTCAGCGGAGCTGTTCGACCCGGTGACGGGGACGTGGAGCGCAGCGGAGGCGCCCGCGTACGCGCGGGGTGGCGCGGGGACGGCGGTGGTGCTGCGCACGGGAAAGGTGCTCTTCGCGAGCGGCCTGCAGTCGGAGCTGTACGACCCGGCGACGGGCCACTGGGAGAAGGCGGGCGCGGTGGGCGGCGCGGCGGGGACGCACCGGCTGGGGCACACCGTGACGCTGCTCCCGGACGGGCGCGTGCTGGTGGTGGGCGGCACCACGACGCAGGCGGCGCGGACGGCGGAGGTGTACGTGCCGGAGCGAAACGACTGGGAGCTGGTGGAAGCGCCAGCGGTGCCGCGCGAGCACCACGCGGCGCTGCTGACGGCGGAGGGCGCGGTGCTGGTGGTGGGCGGCGAGCACTCCTCACGAGGCACGCTGGACTCCGCGGAGCGCTTCGACCCGGCGAAGGGCCTGTGGACGCAGGCGCCCACGCTGCATGAGCCGCGAGGCGAAGCCGGAGCGCTATGGCTGCGCCGGGGCACGGTGCTGGTGGTGGGCGGAGTGAACGAACTGGGCACCCTGGCCACGAGCGAGGAATACGTCCCCGCTCCCGCCGTGGCCCAGGTAACGCCCCTGGAGTAAAAACCTGGCTTGGACAGACACTCCACGGATTCGAAGTGAAGCCAGGACAGTGTGTCTGGCTTTTCCTTGAATGACAGACAACGCGGTTCCTGGGGGACTTATTGCTCCGCGCGGCGCGACAGGGCGCGTGACAGACTGCGCGCCCATGCGCTCCTGGAAACACCTGCTCGTCGCCCCGCTCGTCTGTTCCTCCGCCTGCGCCACCGCGCCCGTCGCCCCCTCGAAGCCCGAGGCCCCGGTTGCCGCCGCGCCGGCCGCGCCCGCTGCTGTCGCCGCGCAGGCCGCCCCCGCCGCGCCGGTGCGCCCCTTCGGCACGCTGCGCGAACAGTCCGCCCGCCAGCAGGCGTGGCTCAAGGACCGGCTGGAGACCGGCGTGCCCCAGCTCATGCGCAAGTACGGCGTGCGCATGTGGGTCGTCCCCATGCGCGAGTACAACGAGGACCCCGTCTTCAAGGCGCTCGTCGCCCCCACCACCTTCTCCGCCCGCCGCCGCACCATCTACGTCTTCTTCGACCGGGGCGCGGACCAGGGCGTGGAGCGGCTGGCGCTGGGCGGCAGCACCCAGGGCGGCCTCTATGAAGCCCGCCGCGCCCCCATGATGGTGGACCGCGGCGGCTCGCAGCGCGCCGCCGAGCTCCTGGGCCCTGAACAGTGGCTGCTCCTCAAGCAGGTCGTGGAGGAGCGCAAGCCGGACACCATCGCCATCAACGTGTCCCCCGCCATCGCCTTCGCGGACGGCCTCACCCACGGCGAATACGAAGGCATGACCCAGGCCCTGGGCCCCACCTGGACGAAGCGCCTCAAGCCCGCCGGGGGCCTGCCCCTGGACGTGCTCGGCTGGCGCGGCGCCGACGAGGTCCGCTTCTACGCCGACCTCCAGAAGTACGCCTGGAGCCTCATCCAGACCGCCTTCTCCAACGCCGTCATCACCCCCGGCACCACCACCACCCAGGACGTGGAGTGGTGGATGCGCCAGCGCCTGGCCGACGAAGGCCTGGACACCTGGTTCCAGCCGGACGTGGACGTGCAGCGCCAGGGAAGCACCGACGAACAGCTGGGGGACAACCCCGTCATCCAGCGCGGCGACGTGCTCCACTGCGACTTCGGCGTCACCGCGCTCCGCCTCAACACCGACACCCAGCACATGGGCTACGTGCTGCGCGACGGAGAGACGGACGCCCCCGAAGGCCTCAAGGCCGCGCTCAAGGCGTCCAACCGGCTCCAGGACATCGTCACCGGTGAAATCAAGCCGGGCCGCACCGGCAATGAAGTCCTGCGCGCCTCGCTCGCGCGCATGAAGTCCGAAGGCATCAACGGCAGCGTGTACTCACACCCCATTGGCCTGCACGGCCACGGCGCCGGCCCCATGATTGGCATGTGGGACCGCCAGGAGGGCGTGCCCGGCAACGGCGAGCACAAGGTGATGCCCGGCTCCTGGTTCTCCATCGAGCTGCAGGCGACGAGCCCCGTGCCGGAGTGGAAGGACCAGCCCCTGCGCTCCGCCCAGGAGGAGGACGTCGTCGTGGACTCGCAGGGCGCCGTGCACTGGGCCTTCCAGCGTCAGACGTCCTTCCACCTGGTGCGCTGAAGGCCTACTTCGCCACGCCCGTCATGGACTTGAGCAGCGTCACCAGCGCCTGCTTCTCCTCGCTGCTCAGGTCCAGCTTGACGATGGTCTCCGTGCGCACGCCCGCGAAGGTGCCGTCCGGGTCGCCGCCCTCGTTGTAGAAGTCGACCACGTCCTCCAGCGTCTTCTGCGCGCCGGTGTGCATGTACGGCGCGGAGAGCGCCACGTTGCGCAGCGTGGGCGTGCGGAACGCGCCCTCCACCTCCGTGGGCTTCGTCTGCGCCTGCGCCTTCAGCGTGGACAGCCGCGCCGCGTCGATGCCGCCAGGCGCGTCGCTGTAGGGGCCCGCGGCGTTGAACGGCCAGGACACCAGCGCGTCCACCGCGGCCGCCTGCCCGCGCCGCCCCGGGCCGGAGTCCTTCAGCCCCAGGTTGTGGAACTTGTCGTCCGACAGCGAGCGGCCCTTGTGGCACACCACGCACTGGCCCTTGCGCATGAACGTCTTCAGGCCCAGGTACGCCGGGTCCTTCTCCTGCGTGCCCGCCGCCACCGCCTGCAGGAAGCGCCGCACGTCCGCGTCGAAGGGCGCGTCGGTGCGGTTGAGCGTGCGCTGGTACGCCGCCAGCACCTTGCCCACGTTCGCCATCAGCCGGTCCGGGTCGGACTCGTCCGCGGGCGCCTTGCCGAACAGCTGCGTGTACGCCGCCGTGTACGAGGGCTCGCCGGACAGCCGCGCGCGCACCACCGTCGCGTCCGAGTCCATTTCGATGGGGTTCGTCAGCGGCAGCAGCGCCTGAGACCAGAGCCGGTCCGCCCGCCCGTCCCACATGAACCAGCGGCTGTAGCCCACGTTCAGCAGGCTGGGCGGGTTGCGTTCCGACTGGTGGCCTCCGCAGCCCTCCGCCGTCGCCGTCTCCACCGTGTAGGACTCACCCGTGTGGCAGCTCTTGCAGGACACCGTCCCGCAGCGCGAAAGCCCCGGGTCCTCGAACAGCCGCTGGCCCAGCACCGCCGCGTCCGCGTTGTCCGCCCACTTGTTCGTGGGGTCCGCCTCCGGCTTCACGCTCTGCGTGTGCAGGGCGCTCAGCTGGTCCAGCTCATCTTCGGTCGGAAAGGGAACTTCGGATTCGCAACCCGTCCCCAGCAGGGCCAGGGCGAGCACGGCGGTACGCGGACGGAGACCAGTCATGGGCCGGGGCAGCTTCGCGCCCTTGTGTTCAGCAATCAATGGTCCCTGTCTCCCCGCCGGGCATGCGGCCATCCACGCACGAAGGCCGGGGACCCACCTGGGGACGCCCGGCCTTCACGGCGTGAAGCACCTCCACGGGACTCCGAGAGCGCTACTCGCAGGCCAGCTTGAAGCTCACCACCGGCGCCGCGAACTTGGCGATCTTCATCTTCGTGGGGCCCGGGGTGACCGTGGGCGCCGCGCCGTTGGCGCACTTGAGGCCCGCGTCCACCACCAGCTCCACGTTCAGCTCCCGGTCCTCCGGCAGCGCGCTGACGTTGTAGCTGCAACGGTTGTTGCGGCTCTGCTTCACCTCGCCCCGGCCCAGGGCCACGGTGTCACCCTCCGTCACCTTCACCCCGACCGACGTGCACGGATCACCCTGCAGGCCGCTCGCGGGGTACGCGATGCTGCCCGTGACCGTGGCGTTGCCCGCGCGACCCGCGGCCGCGGCGCCACCCGAAGAGGCGCAACCCGTGGCGGCAACGACGAGGGCGGCAACAGCAATTCGCAACATGGATATCCTCAATTCAAGAATGAGATGGTTTTCGCGCCCGGTTGGCCGCCCCTCCGGCAGCCATTGGCGCGCGCCACGTACAATCCCGGCGCGCTTTCATTCCACGCAGCAGCGCATTCTCGATTTCATCACGCGGAGCACTTTTCCGTGCCCCCACAGCCACGCTCCGCGTCCGTGATGCGCTGCTGATGCTTCCCATGAATTGAGAAGTGAGTGCGTCACGGCAGAAGCTGCAAGGCGTCACGCGCGCGCACCAGGCCGTGGCCGAACACGGGGTCCAGGCCCGCGATGCCCAGGTCCTTCGCGGAGGCCTCCAGCGCGTCGCGCACCTGTTGCGGCGTGAGCTCCGGACGGGCGCTCCAGAGCAGCGCGGCCACGCCGCTCACGTAGGGCGCGGCCATGGAGGTGCCGGAGACGTGGGTGTAGTCCACGGGCACCAGGGACAGCCGCGCGTCCGCGCCCAGCCGCTCGCGCAGCATGGTGCTGGCGGCCTGGTTGACGCTGACGGCGGGGGCCCAGCGGCCGATGCGGGGCAGGGAGAGGATGTCCACCGCGCCGCCCGCGGGGGCGTCGTCGGAGCCGAAGACGACGGCGCGCGCGCCCTGCATCATCACGTTGGCCATGGCCTCGGACACCGGCACCGCGCCCGGCCGCACGTAGGCGACGAAGCCGTCACAGGTGGCCTCGAAGCACGAGGCCAGCGAATCCCCCAGGCCGCAGTCCACCAGCCGCCCCGCGGTGTCACCCGTGGGCGAGTACAGGAGCGAGCGCGACATGGGGGACGTGTCGTCCAGGGACATCTCCGCGGAGGCGCCCAGCCCCCGGGGGAAGGTGGACAGCACGTCCACGCCGGGCGCCACCAGCGCGAGCTCCGCGCCCCCGTTGGAGAAGCTCGCGCGCCGCTCGTTCGCGTCCACCGCGCCCACCGCGAGCACGGACGGGTCGGACGCGGGGTACAGCACCGGGCCGCCCTGGTTGCCCGCGGCCGCCACCACCAGCAGGCCGTGGTCCTTCAGCGCGCGGAACGCCTCCACCGTGCTGCGGGTGGGGTTGCCGCCGCCCAGCGACAGCGACACCACGCGCGCGCCCTGGGACTCGCACCACTCCATGGCGGAGAGGACCACGCTCATCTGCGTCTGCCCGGACAGGTCCAGCACGCGGGCGATGAGCAGCGACGCGTTGGGCGCCACGCCCACCATGCCGCCCGGCGCGCCGCGGGGACCGGTGTTGCCGCCGTGGCCCATGCGCGCCGCGATGATGCCCGCCACGTGCGTGCCGTGGCCCTGGCCCCACTGGCCCTGGGGGCCGCGGTCATTGGCGTCTTCGTCTTCGTCCACGAAGTCGTGGGTGCCCGCCACCGCGCCCTGGAACTCCGGGTGGTCCATGTCCAGGCCGCTGTCGATGACGCACACCCGCACGCCCTCGCCCGTGGGCGCGCCCACGTCCAGCACGCCGTCCCGGTCCGCGTCCCACACGTCCGGGGCCTGCACCAGGCGCAGGCCTTCCGTGTACTCGTCCGCCGGCACGGGCGTGACGGCCGTCACCTGGCGCGGCAGCGGCGCGAGCAGCCCGGGCGTCAGGCCCTGGGCGGCCCAGACCTGGTCCGCCTCGATGCTCTCCACCAGGGGGCTGCGCTCCAGCAGGAGCCGCTCCTCGGGCGTCACGCGCGCGGCCACCGCGGGGATGTTGCGGTAGACGGCGCCCACCTTCGCGCCGGTGCTCGCCGTGAAGCTGGCGCCCGACGCCGTGACGCTGGAGGCCTGGGTGCGGTCTCCCCGGCGGAAGCGGATGATGACCGGCTCGCGCCCGTCCTCCTGTGCCCGGGAGGGCAGGTGTCCATCCAGCCCCTGACGGACCGTCATTCCTCCGGCCACGACGCCCGGGCACACATGCCCCTGCGCGGAGGTGCGAGGGGACGACTCTGGCGCACACGCGGCCAGCGCCAGCAACCCGACGAATGCCCAATGCCTCATGATGCGACTCCTTCCAAGCAGGACGCCCCTCCTGAGGGCGGTCCCCCTGCATGGCGGAGGACCGGGAGGAGCCCGCCCCCCTCGCAGGGGAAGGAAGCGGCGTGCTGCGATGAGGGAACGCATCCCCGCGCGGACTCGCATCGTCCCCAGGCCCCAGGGGCAGCCAGGACGTGCGCGGGTGCACAACAGACCTGTTGTCCGTCGGAACACAGGCTCGGGAATTCCGTTGCCCCCGGGACTTTCTCTTTTTCGCGCCAGGGGTGTCCGAAGGCTGGCAAGGAGGGGTGGCGCGAGGTGCGCGGCTTGATTCCATGGGGGAGTCCATGCTGCGCTCCGGAGCGAAAGCCATGAGCACCGCACCCACAGAGTCCCCCCGTTTCTTCGGGCGCTACGAGCTCGTCCACCTCCTGGGCCAGGGCGGCATGGGAGAGGTGTACCTGGCGAAGCTGTCCGGGGCGGCGGGCTTCGAAAAGCCCTGCATCGTGAAGACCATCCTGCCGGGGCTGGTGAAGGACCGGCAGTTCCTGGACCGGTTCCACCACGAGGCCAAGGTGCTGGTGCACCTGGTGCACTCCTCCATCGCCCAGGTGTACGACATGGGCGAGGCGGACGGCACCTACTACATGGCCCTGGAGTACGTGGCGGGCGTGGACCTGGGGTACCTGCTGGAGCAGGCCCGGGTGCAGGGGCGGGCGGTGCCGGCGCCGGTGGCGCTCTACATCGGCCAGCGCATGGCGGAGGGGCTGGGGTACGCGCACCGCAAGACGGGCACGGACGGCGAGCCCCTGGGCATCGTCCACCGCGACGTGTCCCCGCACAACGTGATGGTGTCGTACGAGGGCGAGGTGAAGGTCATCGACTTCGGCCTCGCGAAGTCCACCGCGCGCAGCAAGTACACGCTGCCGTCCACGGTGATGGGGAAGCTGGGGTACATGTCCCCGGAGCAGGTCCGCGCCGAGCCGCTGGACCATCGCAGCGACATCTACTCCTGCGCGGTGGTGGTGTGGGAGATGCTGGCGGGCCGTGGGCTGGTTCCCCACGGCACCGTGGGCGAGATGATGGCGGCGATGTCGCATCCGGTGGTGCCGCCGCTGACGGACTTCCGTCCGGACGTGGAGCCGTCGCTGGAGGCGGTGCTGCGCCGCGCGCTGGCGCCGTCGCCGGCGGACCGGTACTCGCGGGCGGATGAGTTCGCGCGGGCGCTCAACGCGGAGTTGCTGCGCTCGGGGAGCCCCATTGGGGCGGAGGAGGTGGGCGAGTTCGTGCGCGCGCTCTGCCCGGAGGCCTTCGCCGAGCAGCGCAAGCTGACGTCCAGCGTGCACGGGGAGCGGCGCACGCCGTCGCCCGCGCCCCGGAGCGGTTCGGGCACGGGGCTGTACGGCGGCTCCGGGAGCGGTGCGACTCCCGACGCGGCGGCCGTCCAGGCCACGGAGGAGCCCACCGGGAACAGGCCCAACACCGGGCGCATCGACGTGGGCGAACCGGCGCTCGGGCCGGGGGGCACGTTCGTGTCCCATCCCTCGGGCTCCGGTGGCGTGGCGCCGAGCACATCTGGCTCAGGTGGCGTGGCCGTGCCCGCGCCGGGCTCTGCCACGTCGGGCTCTGGTGGCGTGGCGCCGAGCACGCCGGGCTCTGGCGGCGTGGCGCGGAGCACCGACGAGGTGGACGCGGCCGCGCTGGGCGCCACGGCGGTGCACCTGTCGCCCGCGTCTCCCAAGGGCGCGGTGGTGGCGGGCACGTCCGGACCGCTGCCGGTGCAGCCCGAGTCCCGCAGGCCGGTGGCGCGGATCGCCGTGGCGGCGCTGCTGCTGGTGGGCGCCTCCGTGGGCATCACCGCCTACGTGCTGCGCCCGAACACGGCCGAGCAGCCCGTGGCACCCCAGGCGCTTCCGCCGTCCGAGCCGGTGGTGACCGCCGCGCCCCCGAAGGTGGAGGAGCCGCCTCCCGCGGTGACGCCGACCGAGGAGCCCCCAACTGAAGCGGCGGTGGACGCGGGCATGGTGGCGGGGGAACCGGAAGTGAAGCCCGAGCCGGTGGCGAAGCCTTCACCCGCGTCGAAGCCCGTCCCCGGGACGAAGCGGCCCGCGACGCCTCAGGTCGAGATGGTGTCCGCGAGGCTGCCCGCAGTAGAGATTGGTGCGACCGGCGGCGGTCAGCGCGTGGTGAACGTCACGGTGCCCTCGGGCATCAACGCGGGCACGGTGTTCCAGGTGGTGGGGCCCATCCAGAGGGGGACCCGCAAGCGTCCGGTGCTGGGGACGGCGACCGTGGTGTCCATCAACCCGAGCCGCAAGCGCATGGACGTGCGGCTGGACGCGGAGGCGGACGCGGCGAAGGAGCCGCGCTTCCTGCTGATGACCGCTCGCCCCTCGGGCCCGACGCTGCCCACGCCCGTGGCCGAGTCTCCACAGGCCGCGCCGCCCGCGCCCGCGCCCGCGCCCGAGCCGAAGCCCGTGGAGCGCTCACGCCTCCTGGGCTCCGCGGAGATCGACGGCATCCTGGGGCTCAACAGCACCCTCTATGTGATCAGCTCCGACACCCGGACCTGGCACAACTGCGCCATCGTCCTGAGCGGACGGAGGCAGGCGCGGATGGCGAGTCTCGAGCCCTACAAGACTCACACCGTCAAGCTGGAAGAGCGCTACTTCAAGGTGTACGAGAAGCTGCCCGTCGTACCGGAGAAGGCCGTGTGGGTGAGCTGCGACGAGGGCGAGGACACCTTCGCGCTGCGCAAGCGCTGAAACGCGGGCCCTCTCGGGCTCGCGTGACGCCTCAGGGCTTGAGCCGCGTGGCGGCCACGGGGCACTCGTTGCGCAGGAACTCCGCGACCTCCGTGTCGCCGCCGTTCGCGTTGCGCACCGCGCGGGACAGGGACGCGCGGCACTGCCAGGTGGCCTCGCGCGTGCCGTGGCAGCAGTGCCACCCGGTCAGCGTGCGGTCCAGGTACTGGAGCATCTCCTGACGCGTGGGCGTGACGATGCTCCACACCGCGCCCGCCAGCAGCACCCACCCCACGAGCGGCAGCGGCAGGCTCCGCGCCCAGCCCCGGAGGCCACCCGGAATCACGGCCGCGTGCACGCCCAGCTGCGCATCCAGCGGGCGGCGTTGCAGCACCACCTGAAGCAGCAGCTCCACCGGCGCGGTGAGCGCGCGCAGCAGCCCCGCGCCCAGGCCGGGCACCTTTCCCTCCGCCCGCTCCAGCTTGAGGCCCAGCGCGTGGCGGCCCGGGGTGAGCCCCGTCAGCCCGCCCACGCAGGACAGCACCACCCAGGCGGCCCCCATGGCGAACCCCAGCAGCGCCGGCGTGGACACCCACTCCGCCGCGCGCACCGCCCCCCAACCCACGAGCGCCGCGCCCGTGAGGTCCAATGCATCCGCCACCCAGAGCCGGTTCTGGAACCGGGCCTCGGTGGGCGGAGTGTCCATGGAGAACAACGTCCCTTCGCTCATCAGCCTCTCTCGTGTACGAGCGGGGCGCGAGCATAGGCGGCCCGCCGCGCCCAGGCGCGCTTCAAAACGCCGGGCCCGGGGGTGTCACTACAAATCCAGCACCAGCCGCTTGGACCGGGCGCGAGACACGCAGACCAGCATTCGCGCATTTCCCGCGGGCTCTTGCTGGAAGAACGTGTCACGGTGGTCCGGAGTTCCCTCGCATACGCGGGTGACGCAGGTGCCGCAGGAGCCCGCCTCGCAGTCGCTCTCCACCTTCACGCCGTGGGTGCGCAGCACGTTGAGCACGCTCTTGCCGGCCGGCACGCGCAGCACCTGGCCGGTGCTCTTGAGCGACACCTCGAAGTCCTCCTCCGGCGTCGCGTGGGTGGCGGACGTGCCCTCCGCGGTGAAGGCCTCGAAGTGCACCTTCTCCCAGGGCCACTTGTGCAGCGTGGCCGCCTCGCGCACGGCCTTCATCAGGCCCGCCGGGCCGCAGCAGTACAGCCGGGTGCCCGGGCCGCGCGTGGCGAGCAGCGCCCGCACGTCCAGCCCCTTCGAAGGGTCGCCCCCGTCGTGGTGCACGTGCACGCGTCCCGCGAAGGACGGCGTGGACAAGAGCTCCCGGAAGGCGGTGCGGTCCGCGTCGCGCGTGCAGTAGTGCAGCACCCACTCCGCGCCGGTGCGCTCCAGCAGGCGCGCCATGGCCAACAGCGGCGTGATGCCGATGCCGCCCGCGATGAGCACGTAGCTGCGTCCGTAGAGCAGCGGGAAGTCGTTGAGGGGCTCGCTCACGGTGAGCACGTCGCCCTCGTGGACGTTCTCGTGCATCGCCTTGGAGCCGCCGCGGCCGTTGGCGTCGCGCTGCACGGCGATGACGTAGCGGTGCGTCTCGCCCGGGTCATTGCAGAGCGAGTACTGCCGCATGCCGTTCAGCCCCGGCACCTGGACGTCCAGGTGGGCGCCGGCTTCGAACTCGGGCAGGGCGCCGCCGTCCTGGGAGACCAGCTCGTAGGACTGGATGCCTTCCGCTTCACGGGTGATGCGCGCCACCCGGAGGCGCAGCGTGTTCGTCGTCACGGTATTGCCCCTATTCCCTTGCCCGCCGCCCGCGCGAGACCGATCTGGCCGCGCACGGTGTGCACTCCCGGGCCGACCGGGGAGTGGGGCCGGGTGCGGTTTTCCGACCGATACCGGACAGAAGGGGCCTGTCGCCCGGCTGCCCTCCGTCCGGACGCGGGGGCCAGGGCGGCGGGGGTGGGCACGGCCGTGAATCCATCCCCACCCTTCACCCCGTGCCGCGCTGCGCCAGGGCCTGCCTGGGCCCGAGCGGCTTCGCGATGGGGGAGGCGCGGCCCCCGATTCGACGCAAAGGGAGACAGCCCATGGATGCCATCACGTTGCTGAAGGCGGACCACAAGACGGTGGAGCAGCTGTTCCGCAAGTTCGAGAAGGCGGGGGACCACGCGCTGGCGCACAAGCGCAAGCTGGTGGACGAAATCGTGCGGGAGCTGTCCATCCACGCCGCCATCGAGGAGCAGGTCTTCTACCCGGCCGTGCGCGCGCGCTCGGAGGCCCTGTCCTCGGACGTGCTGCGGGCGCTGGAGGAGCACCACGTGGTGAAGTGGGTGCTGTCGGAGCTGGACACGCTGCCGCCGGAGTCCGAGCGCTTCGACGCGAAGGTGCACGTGCTGATGGAGAACGTGCGCGCGCACGTCACGGAGGAGGAGCAGTACCTCTTCCCGGAGGTGAAGAAGGCCTTCAAGCCGCAGGAGCTGCGGCAGGTGGGCGAGGCGCTGGAGCTGGCGAAGAAGGGCGCGCCCACGCACCCGCACCCGGCCGCGCCGGACACGCCTCCGGGCAACCTGCTGACGGGGGCGGTGGCGGCGGTGATGGACATGGGCCGGGACGCGCTGCGCACGGCGCGCCGCAAGGCCGTCACGCAGGTGCGCAAGTCCGCGCCGCGTCCGCTGCGCAAGCCGTTGGAGTCCATGATGTCGGTGGGTTCGGCGGGTGACTCGCTGCACTGAGCGAGCGTCCGGCGCAGGACGCCTCGGGTCCGGTGAATGTCCGCCGGGGCTGGGGCGTCCGGAGGGGCATGAGAGGCTTTCGCGCCAGGATGCGCGAAGGTACTCCCGCCTTGGGAAGGAGGCGCCATGTCCGCTGTTCGCAGGATGTTGACGACGCTGGTGGTGCTCGCGGGCTTCACGGCCGC
The DNA here is from genome assembly GCF_003611685.1 of Corallococcus sp. CA049B. Lineage (NCBI taxonomy): Bacteria > Pseudomonadati > Myxococcota > Myxococcia > Myxococcales > Myxococcaceae > Corallococcus > Corallococcus sp. CA049B. The sequence goes on from NZ_RAWC01000024.1 coordinate 26,978, forward strand.
GGCGCAGACGCAGGGCCCGGCCGGTTCACCGCAGCCCCGGCCGCCGGTGGATCCGCAGGTGCGCACGCTGCGCGTGGAGGGCACGGGCGAGGTGAAGGCGCAGCCGGACGAGGCCTTCATCGACGTGGCGGTGGAGACGTCCGCGCAGAACGCGAAGGCCGCGGGCGAGGAGAACGCGAAGCGGATGGAGAAGGTGCTCGCGGCGCTGACGGGGGCGGGCATCGCGAAGCGCGATTTGCAGACGCGCAACTACAACGTCTATCCGGAGTACACGCCGTCGCCGCCGCAGGGCGGTGAGCCGAAGCTGAAGGGCTACCGGGTGAGCAACCTGGTGAGCGTCCACGTGACGGACCTGTCCAAGGTGGGGAGCCTGTTGGACAAGGCGCTGGCGGCGGGGGCGAACCGGGTGGACTCGGTGCGCTTCGGGCTGAGCCGCCAGGACGCGGTGCAGGGCGAAGCGCTGCGGCAGGCGGTGGCGCGAGCGCGCAAGTCCGCGGAGGTGCTGGCCGCGTCGCTCAACGTGAAGCTGGGAGCGGTGCTGGACGCGAGCACGGTGACGGAAGCCCCGCGCCTGTACCCGGCCACCTTCGCCATGGACATGGCGGAGTCGCGAGCCGCGCCCCCCACGCCCATCCAGCCGGAGGAGCAGACGGTGCAGGCGAAGGTGACGCTCATCTTCGCGATCCAGTAGGCAACGCGAGACACTCCAAGCTGCGTCCGGACTTGGAGTGGCTCCATGCGTACAGGTGTCTTGGTGTGCTGCGCGGTCCTGCTCTTCACGGGCTGCGCGCCCGCTGTCTCCAGCAGGACCCTGCGTTATTCGCCCCGGGAGTCCGCGAGGGCGCGAGCTCCAGGAACGCATGCCGACCGCGCCAGCGCGAGCTCCGGTGTGCGCACGGACGCCTGGGAGCAACTGTTGACGAACGCGGGGCTGGACGCGCGGGACGAGCAGCCCCTGTGGGGGAGTACGCTCACGCCCACGCAAGCCGTGCGGCTGCTGGAAGTCCTCCTGCGCAAGCCCGTCACGCTGGACTCGCTGCCGCCCCGCATGGTGGCGGGCTTGCTGCTGCGAGAGGTGCTGGAGCGAGGCGAGACTTCTCGCGAGGAGTTGCTGCGCCGGGTGGAGCGCTTCTCCCGGGAGCAGGTCGCGGTGTTGCGACCGGATGGCTGCCTCGCCTGGGCACTCAGCGGCCGCACCCAGCAGAGGGTGGCGCCCGTCGAGTGGAGGGACGGAGCCTTTCGAGCGCATGGCTTCGAGTTGGGGCGCTTCTACAGCGGCAAGGGCGGTGTCTTCCGCGCCATGGATGCGCGGCTCCAGGTCTCGGACGGGCGTCCCCTGGCCGAGGTGTACGATGACGCGGACGTCATCGGCCGCACCCTGGACGGAGCCGAGGATGCCTTCGTGGAGCTGTACCACGCGCTGGGACAGGTGCTCACGCGTCCCGCCGACAGCATCGCGGGACTGAGGCATCTGCCAGCGGGCGTGGCGGCCCTCATCACGTCATCGCCCGCGTACTGGGAGCGCTTCCAGTCCATGACGCGTGGCGAGCAGATCCGCGAAGTGTCACGGCTGACGACGGGGATGCTCGTCACCTGGGGCGCGGCCTCGGCCACGACGCGGACGCTGAAGGGGATGGCGCTGGGCGCGGAAGCCACGGTGCCGGTGCTGTCACTGTCAGCAGAGGGCGCGCTGGCGCTGGAGCGCGTCGCGGTGCCAGCAGGGCGCGCGGCGGCGGTACTCAGCGGTGGCCCTGGGGCGGCCATCATCCTCCATCGGTCCAACACGACCGGCACGGGCGCGGCGCCGTCGAGTGGGCCGAAGGGCTATTCGTCCTTCAAGTCCTTCAAGCGGGCAATGGGACCCGCAGGGGACGGCAAGGAGTGGCACCACATCGTGGAGCAGACGGAGGGGAATGCGTCTCGCTTCGGGCCACAGACTCTCCACAACAGCGAGAACATCGTCGCACTTGGCAAGGATGTTCACAGTGGAGTGAGTTCTCTCTATTCGTCGAAACGGCCTAGACTCACGAACTCGGAAACCTTGACGGTGAGGCAGTGGCTGAGCACTCAATCCTTTGAGGCGCAGCGCGAATTCGGATTGCTGGCGATCCAGAACGTGACGAGAGGAATCTGGTGACGGAGCTCGAAAAGTGGGTTGAGGAGTTCGCGCGGAATGTATCAGCGCAGACGGCATCCATCGCGCGTGGGGACGCCAAGGCTGGGAACAAGCATGCGGATCGTTACATCGCGGCTGTTCGGAAGTTGAAGGGGCAGGGAGATGCGGGTCGGGATGCCCTTGCCGTGCTGCTCAAGCACCCCGACAAGGACGTCAGTACCATGGCGGCGGCATACCTCTTGAGGCATCGGACGGCCGAATCGAAGGCTGTTCTAGAAGAGGCTGCGCGAGGTGAAGGGTTGATCGCCTTTGAAGCCGCGCAGGTGCTGAAGAACTGGGAGTTGGGTGTTTGGGCGCTGGACCCGGGATGAGCCTCTGAGGCGTGTGGAGCTGATGTTTCCAGACCTCATCCCCATGGAAGACTTCGTGGACAGCTACTTCGCTGGGGCCTACCGCTCTCGCTGTCAGCGGAGGGCGCGCTGGCGCTGGAGCGCGTCGCGGTGCCAGCAGGGGGCGTGGCGTCGGTGGTGAGTGGAGGGACCGGCGCGGCCATCATCCTCCATCGGTCCAACACGACCGGCACGGGCGCGGCGCTGTCAAGACAGTGCGAGAATGGTTGAGCACACAGTCCTTCGAAGCTCAACGCGCCTTCGGATTTCGAGCCATTGAGAACGTGAAAAATAGGGTCTGGTGATGTCGCTTGAGAAGTTCGTAGAGGAGTTCGCCCAGAACATCGCGGCGCAGACGGACTGCATCCTTCGGGGGGATGCAAGGGCGGGCAACAAGCATGCCGAAAAGGCGCTTGCCGCGTTCATGGCGTTGCGTGAGAAGGGCGACGCTGGCCTCAATGCACTGGCTGCGCTTTTTTCTCACGCGCGTATGGATGTCAGGGTCACTACTGCTGCGTTCCTGCTTCGGGACAAGACCGCCGAAGCCACGGCGCTTCTGGAAGATGCAGCAAAGGGCCAGGGTCTGGCAGCTCTGGGGGCCCAGCAAACCTTGCGGAATTGGCAGGATGGTTCTTGGGCCCTCGACCTCGCCTGACGAGGCTGCGGGAAGAAAGCGGGCGCGTCCTGTGCGGCGAGCCCGCTGACTTCCGTCACGTCAGCGGACGTCCAGATTCACGATGGTGCTGGTGCCCATGACGGCGCCAAAGGTGTCGGCGATGGTCACCAGCGCGGACTTGTGCAGCACATCATGGGGAATGGTGCCGCCGCCGGGCGCATCGATGTCCCGGGTGGCCGAGGCGTCGTCCGCCACGATGACGTTGTAGCCCAGGGGGACCGCATCCCGCGCCGCGCCGGACACGCAGGCGTGGGTCATCAGTCCGGAGATGATCAGCGTCTTGATTCGGGAGATTTGAAGCTCGTGATGAAGCTCCGTGCCCTGGAACACGCTGATGTGGTTCTTCTTCACGACCTTGTGATGGGCGGCCGGCTGGAGGTCCTTGTGGCAGAAGACCGTCGCGCTGTCGTGGGCGAAGACGGGAGCGCCGGACGGGCTCACGTGCCACACGTGGAAGACCGGCAGCTTGTGCCGATCCGCGAAGGCGATGAGCCGCCTGGCGTTGTTCAGTGCGCGCGTCCCATCCGGAATGGGCAGCTTTCCGCTGAAGTATTCTTCCTGGAAGTCGATCACCAGCAATGCGGTGCTGAAGGGGTCAAGCGAGTCCGGGGCGGATGCGCCAAGGATGGTGCGGATCGTGGGGTGCGACACTCTGTTCTCCGGGTCGGGGATGGACGGCCGCACGAGTCTACTCACCGGACCCTCTGGCTTTCCTGAATTCCGTGTTGTTACTCCGGCGCCTGGGCCAGCAGCGCGGCGTCCCGGAGCAGGGCTTCCAAGCCGCCTGCTCCCTCGGTGACCCGGTAGTAGCCGCGAAGCTGTCCCCGGGCGTCCACGAGCACGAAGTGCTCCCCGTGGAAGACGCTGAAGAAGTCGTCTTCGCCCGCGTCGGCGTCGCGGCCCATCATCACCCGGAAGCCCTCCAGGACGGTCGTCTCCACCTGGTCCAGCGGCCCTGTCAGCAGCGTCCAGTTGGACGTGTCGATGCGGTGGTCGCGCGCATAGGCGGTCAGCCGCTCCGGCGTGTCGTGGCGAGGGTCGACGCTGAACGAGGCGAAGCGCACGTCCAAGCCCTGCTCCCGGGCCTGTCGCTGCACGCGCAGCATCTTCTCCGTGAGCAGCGGGCACACGGTGGGGCAGCGGGTGAAGAAGAAGTCCGCCACGTAGAGGTGGCCCCGCATGTCGGCGTCGGAGAAAGGACGTCCCGTCTGGGCGGTCAGCTCGAAGCGCGGGAGCGGCCCGTACAGGGGCAGGTTCGCCGCGGCGATGCGCGCGCGTTCGCGTTGAACGCGAGGCCACGCGGTGAACAGCAACGCGATGACCGCTGCTCCGGCGAGCACGAAGAGGGATGGGGTCTTCATAGAGGGGGGCAGGAGCGCAGACAGCGCGCGTCCGTGATGACGCGTTCGGGAGTGGATGGCGTCTGGTTCGCGTCGTAGACGCCCCGGACCTGGAGGCGTTGGTCCACCAGCAACAGGAGGCGTCCGCTGTCTCGCAGCGGCTGCCAGTCCGGGTGGAGCACCGTGGAGTCGCGCGACGACGCGATGACGACCTGGACCGGGACGCCGTCGGCCTCCAGCCGCTCCTGGACCTGCCGCAGGAAGGGGAGGGGGTGCGCATCCGCCTCCACCGCGAACTGGAGCAGGGTGAGCTGTCCCTGAAGCTGCCCGGTCTCCAGCGGCTGGCCCCGCGCATCGCGAAGGGTGAGCGAGGGCAGTGGCCCATACACAGGAGGGGGGACCTCCAGCTCCCACGCGGCATTCGGAGGCGGCGCCTCCGACCAGGCGAAGTCCAGCACCAGCACGAGCGCCGCGCATGCGAGCGCGGACACGGTCAGCCCCGCGGCTCCCAGCACCACGAACACCCACGAGCGGGGCTGCGCGGAAGAGGACGAAAGGGCGGACATGACGGCGCACCCTCGCGCATCCAGCGCGCCTGCGCGATGCGACACCTTGTCGCAGAACCCGGGTGGGCCTCTTCCGCTACACGGCAAGGATGATCAAGGCACTGCTGATGGGAATGCTGTTGCTGGGAGCGACGCCCTCCGCCGCACCCGACGCTGGCCAGGTGAGCGCGGCCACCACCGTGGGGACAGTGGCCAGCGCATCCGGCCGGCTCCGCGTCGAGGTCCTCTCCTCGATGACACCGCTCCGGAGAGGCGTTCAAGTGCTCCAGGTGCGAATCACCGACGCCGTGTCGGGAAAGCCGGTGCCCGGTGTCGTGCTGTCCGTCCAGCCCTGGATGCCCGCCATGGGCCACGGCATCTCCGAAGTGCCCCGAGTCACCGTGAGAGAGCCAGGGAGCTTCGAGGTCTCCGACGCGGACCTCTTCATGCCCGGCGTCTGGGAGCTGCGCTTCACGCTGAAGGGAGCGGTGGAGGACTCCGCGACCGTGACGCTCAAGCTGGGGCGGTAGGCGCGGCGGGCGCTGCGAGCAGGGAGCTGTTCGGCCGGTGGAGTGCCATCACTGCCCGACGAGGAGGTCTGAGCGGGAGCGCGGGGCTCAGGACTTGAGCGCGGCGGGGGCCGTCTCACGCGGCATGAGTCCGGTGAACTCGTAGATGAACGCGCCGTTCTCCGTGACGTCCACGGTGCAGGCACCCGCGCGGGAGAGCGCCTCGAGCACCTCCTTGGCCTCGGTGAAGGAGAGGTGCGTGCCCGTCGCCACCTCGGCGATGGTGACGCGACCGCCGTGCCCCTGCGCGCAGGCGAGCACGGCCCGCTCGACGTCGCGGGAGTCCAGCGAGGGCCGCACCACGACAGGCGCATCCCTCAATTCGGGCGGCAGCTTCGCGCGCCGCGCGGAGCGGACGAGCGCCAGTCCTCCGAGGACGAAGACGGCGCCGATGATGAACCCCGCGACCGTGTTTTCCGCTGTGCCACTGATCAGCTTGTCGATCTCAATGCCAAAGCCGATGACGCCGAACGCGGCGAGCGCCCAACCGATGATGCTCTTCATGCCACCCCCATCGCGACGGGACCGCACCTCCGTCCCCCAGCGCGGTTTCATAGCAGACGCCGCCGTGCCTCAAGGGGATGGGATGCTCCACTCCGAGTGCATTGGCGCGCCAGTCCGTCCGTGGAGTTGAATGGGGGCGAGAACGCCCATGCCGACCGACCCGTCCAACGCCTCCGCGCGCCTGCCCGTCGTCTTCATCCCTCACGGCGGCGGCCCGTGGCCCTTCGTGGAGATGGGCCTCCCGAAAGCGGAGGTCCAGGCGCTCGCGAACTACCTGCGCCAGGTGGGCCAGCAGCTCGCGACGCCACCCAAGGCGCTGCTCGTCATCTCCGCCCACTGGGAGGAGCCCGTGGCCACGGTGATGACGTCCGCCGCGCCGCCCATCTTGTATGACTATTACGGCTTCCCGCCGGAGTCGTACCGCATCCCCTGGCCGGCGCCGGGCAACCCACGGCTCGCCGCGCGCGTGCGCGAACTGCTCTCCACGGCGGGCATCGCCACGTCGGAGGACCCGGCGCGCGGCTACGACCACGGCACCTTCATCCCGCTGAAGCTGACGTACCCGGAGGCGGACATCCCCTGCGTCCAGCTGTCGCTGAAGCAGGGGCTGGACCCGGCGGAGCACCTGGCCATGGGCCGGGCGCTCGCGCCGCTCCGCGACGAGGGCGTGTTCATCATCGGCAGCGGGATGACGTTCCACAACCTGCGCGCCTTCGGAGACCCTCGCGCCCACGAGGTCTCCGCGAAGTTCGACGCGTGGGTCCAGGACGCCGTCACCTCTCCCGCGGCCGAGCGTGACGCCAGGCTCACGCAGTGGATGCAGGCCCCCTCCGCGCGGCTCGCCCATCCGCGCGAGGAGCACCTGCTCCCCTTGATGGTCGCCGCCGGTGCCGCCGGTGAGGACCGGGGCACCACCGCCTGGTCCGGCTCCATGATGGGGACGCGCATCTCCGGCTTCCAGTTCGGCTGACGGCAGCGGGCTTCAGCCCTTGGGGGCCGGGGCCTGCTTCTTCTCCGCCAGGACCTTCAGGACCTCCCGCGCGGTGGCGGCGGAGGACGCCGGGTTCTGCCCCGTGACGAGCCGCCCGTCCCGCACCGTGAAGCTCTTCCACAACGGGCCGGACTCGTAGCGCGCGCCCAGCTCGCGCATCCGGGTCTCCAGCGGGAAGGGGACGATGGCGTCGAACTTCGCCGCCTGCTCCTCCGCGTTGCTGAAAGCCGCCACGCGCTTGCCCGCCACCAGCGGCTCGCCGTCCGGTCCCTTCACGCCCACCAGCGCCGCCGGGCCGTGGCAGACCGCCGCCACCACCGAGCCCCGCGCGTAGCCCGCGGACAGCAGCTGGTGCGTCGGCGCGTGCTTCGCCAGGTCCCACATCACGCCGTGCCCGCCCACCACGAAGTACGCGTCGTAGGTGTCCTTCACCTGGGCGAGCACCTTCGTGTTCGCCAGCTTCTTCGTCGCCTCGGCGTCCGCGAGGAAGGCGCGCGTGTCCTCCGTCTGCTCCTTCTCGCTGCGCGGATCCACGGGCGCCTTTCCGCCCAGCGGCGACGCGATGTCCACCTGCGCCCCGGCCCTGGTGAACTGCTCGTACGGCGCGGCGAGCTCCTCCAACCAGAAGCCCGTCTTCTCCCCGGTGTTCCCGAACTGCGAGTGGCTGGTGACGATGAGCAGCACCTTCACGGCGGTGAGCGCTTCCATGGGACGTCCTCCTTCGAGCCCCTCTTCCTGGGGCGATGGGCGATGAGATACGTCCCGGCCGTCCCCAAGAAAATCGAGAGCCGCTTCACATAAACTGAAGCCATGCTTGGCAATCACGAAGCGCTCTGGACGCTGTGGGAGGTCAGCCGGGCGGGCACGCACGCGGCCGCCGCCACGCGCCTGGGCATCACCGCCTCCGCCGTGGGCCAGAAGCTCAAGGCCCTGGAGCGGCACGTGGGCGTGGCGCTGTTCGAACGGGTGGGGCGCCGGGCCCGGCTCACTCCGGCGGGAGCCGCCCTGGTCGCGAGGCTGGGCGAGCACCTGCCCGCGCTGGACGCGGCGTTGGAGGCGGCCTCCGAAGCCCAGCGCGCGGTGCGCGGCGAGGTGTCCCTGGGCGGCCCCTGGCCCTTCTTCCGGTACTGGCTCCGGCCCCGCCTGCCGGGCCTGCTGGCGCGACACCCGGAGCTGCGGCTGGACGTGCGCTTCGACGTGCCCAGCCGCGTGTCACGGCTGTTGCTGGAGGGGGCGTTGGACCTGGGCATCCTCGGGCTGTTGCCGGACGCTCCGGGCCTGGAGGTCCGTGCGGTGGCCCAGGAGGAGTTCGTCGCCATAGGCGCGCCCGCGTACCTGAAGCGGTGGGGGACGCCGCGCGGGGCACGCGACTTCGCTGCGCACCGGTTCATCGCCTTCGACGCGGACCTGGCCATGCTGGCGCCGTGGTGGCGCGCCACCTTCGGGCCGAAAGAGCCCCTGCCGGCGCAGGTGGTGTGCCGCGTCGCGAACCTGGACGAGATGCTGTCCCTGGTGGAGGCGGGCGTGGGGCTGGCGGTGTTGCCCGACTACCTGGTGGCGCCCGCCGTGCGTGAGAAGCGGGTCGTGACGCTCACGCCGGAGCCGGGCCGTCGCTCCGCGCGGCGGCCTCGGGGAACGCTCTATGTCGCGTGGCGAAGCGCCGCGGCACCCACGGCCCGCTTCCTCGCGGTTCGCGACTGGCTGCTGGCCGGATAGGCACCCAGGCCCAAGCCCCGGTGCTCGTGGTTCCCGGCGGGGCAGGGTGTCCCCATCTTTACCGGGGGAGAGCGGGCCCGCGCGCCATGGAGGAGGACTCCGTCGGGATGCGGGCGCCTTCGCACGACGCGGGAGGACGTGGCCAATGCGGAGAATGCGCGGGACGGCGGGCCTGCTGGTGCTGGGCCTGGTGGGACTCGGGGGGCTGTCTGCGTGCCACGGCGGCGAGCCGGGGGCGGACGGCCCTTCCGCGAAGCACCGCGAGGGACGTTCGGAGGTGCTTCGCGGGCTGATGGCCTCCAAGGAGACCGTGGATCCCAAGGCGCTGAAGACCGCGGGTTCAGAGGCCAGGGGCGCGCCGCCCCCCGCTCCAGCTCCAGAGGGAACGGGCGGCTCCGGCCAGCAGCCGAGGCCCATGGGCTGGGCCGCGGGCCGCGTGTCCTGGGTGGGCGACGACGAGCTGCTCTTCGTGGACGGCCATGGCCTGGAGCAGGAGGTCTTCGTGGACGAGGCCACGCGGCTCAAGCGCGCCGACGAGAACGTGCAGCTGCATGACCTGTCCGAGGGCGACGAGATCCGCGTCACCTACGAGGACCATGGCCAGGAGTGGATCGCCCGGGACGTGGAGGCGGTGCCCGCGGTCAAGCCTCCCGGACCCGACCCCGAGGCCCCGCCGCTGCGCTGACTAGAACGCGCCTCCGTCCGCGCGCCGGCCCGGCGAGGACTGCAGCCCGGGCGTCAGCGTGGTGTGCAGCACGAAGCCCGCGTCTGGCGACAGGTCCGGAGCGCGGTTGATGGACACCGCGTCCACGGTGCTGGAGTACTCGACGCTGTCCACGACGCCGCCATCCGGGCGCTTGAGCTGCACCCTGTCCGACGTGTTGTTGAGGCTCAGCGACCCGCTGGAGGCCGCGACGGTGTCGGGCGTGCCGGCCGGGAAGCCCATGGGCCCACCGAAGACGACCAGGGGGCGGCCCGGTTGCAGCACCGTGCCCGCGGCGAAGACGTGCTGCGGGTTCAGGGCGTCCCACAGGCTCCAGCCGGACAGGTCCATGGGGGCGGTCCCCGCGTTGTAGAGTTCCACGAACTCGTGCGCGGTGGTGCCGGGGAGCGCGGGCTCGTTGGCGAGCAGCTCGTTGATGATCACTCGCGGCTCCGTGTGCGTGAACCAGATGCGGCCGGAGTTCATGTCGAAGCGCGACGGGTTGGCCGTGTCCACCACGCGCACGCGCACCAGGTCGCTCTCCACGTCCGGCACGGTCCACGTGAAGGTCCCCGCGCTCGCGCTCACGGAAGGGGCCACGACGTCCCAGAGGTCGCCGCTGTCGTAGGAGGCCTCGATGCGCACGGCGCTCACGCCCGCCGAGCGCCACGTGAACGTCAGCGAGGTGCCCACGATGAACGTGCCGTCCATGGGCGCGGTGAGCCGCACGCGCGGACCGGGAACGCCGCTCAGGTCGTAGCGGGTGAGGACGGGGTAGTGGTCGCTGACGGTGTGGGCGTAGTCCGGAATGGACGTGTCGGGGCGGAGCACCTGGACGCCGCCGGGCACGGCGTCCACGGCGACCTCGTCGGTGACGAGCGTGTGGTCGATGACGTCGTTGTACTCCGTGGTGGTGCGGATGGTGGCGTCGGTCAGCACCTTCGTGAGGAAGGTGTAGTGCGTGGGGTCGTCCAGGAAGTTCGCGTAGGGCGTGGGCAGCGCGACGCCGTTCTGCGTGGAGATGGAGTGGTCCAGGTCATCGTTCCAGTCGCCGATGACGAGCACGCGCGCTTCGGGCAGCCACTGGTCCAGATAGCTCTTGAGCGCGGTCGAGGAGCGCTCGCGCTGGCCATAGGACGTCATGTCCTCGAAGGCCTTCATGTGCGTGACGATGACCACCAGCGGCGCGTCCTCGCCGTGGATGCGGGTGGTGAAGTCCACGCGCAGCGGCGGGCGTCCGCCGAAGTCCGCGGCCTGCGCGGTGAGGATGACCTGGGCGCTGCGATAGGTGAGCGAGCTGTCGTAGACGATGCCGGGCTTCTGCTCGCCCGCGGAGTACAGCGACGTGCCGCTGAGGACGTAGCTGGTGTTGTTGGCGAGGAAGCCGCTGTAGCCGCCAGGCAGGCCCGCCAGGAGCGTGTTGAAGTCCGCGGTGTCCACCATCTCCACCAGGCCCCAGACGTGGGCCCCCGCGTCGCGGATGACGCTCGTCGCCCCCGCGACCTGGAGGTCGTCGGTCACGCCGCCGTCGGAGGTGGAGTTGGCCGGTCCCTGGTTGGGCGCGCCGAACCACTCCAGGTTCCAGTGGCCCACGGTGAACAGCGAGAGGAGCGGCTCCACCCGCAGCAGCAGCCGCGCGGACGCGGTCTGGCCGTCCGCGTCGCGAACGGTGACGGTGAAGGGCACCGTGCCCGCGGCGGTGGGCGTGCCGGACAGGGCGCCGTCGGTGGAGAGGGTGAGCCCCGCGGCCAGCGTGCCGGTGAAGCTCCAGGTGAGCGGCGCCCGCCCGCCGGAGGCCGTGAACGTCATGGCGTAGGGCTCCCCCACGCGTCCGTCCCCGAGCCCCAGGGACGTCACGGTCAGCGCCTGAATGCCTGCATCGGGCTCTCCCGCATCGGGGGACATGCTGCCGCCATCCTCGGGCGCACCCGCGTCGCCGGGCTCGCCGCCGTCGATGGATACGCCACCATCGTCAGGCTCGCCGCCATCCGCCATGCCGCCGTCGCCGCCACCGTCGGGAGACAGGCCGCCGTCACCCTGCTCGCCACCATCGGCTTGCTCCCCGCCTCCGTCGGACGCGCCGCCGTCGGCCTTCACCCCGCCGTCGGAAGGCACGACCGGTGGCGGCGGTGTGGAGCCGGGACACGCGGCGAGCAGCAGGGCGAGCAGGGGCGTGACGATGCGAGGGAGGGACATGGAAGCCATCCGGTCCAGACGCCGGAAAGGGACCACGGCCCATCGCGATGACGGGCGGTGCATCCCCATGTTTCCAAGAATCGCACATCCCCCTGTCATCCAAGAAGAAGGGCCGCGCTCCCCGGAGGGGGAACGCGGCCCTGGCTCAAGGCAAGGTGTCAGACGCGACGACTACGGCGTCGGCGCGCCCGGGGTCAGCGTGGTCACGAACGCGAAGTCCGCGTTGTTGTCGTTCGTGTCGTTGCCGTTCGGGGACCGCTGCAGGGAGCCCACGGCGCCGTTCGAGTCCGAGGCGGTGGTGCGCGTGCCCTCCATGAAGTTCAGCGACTTGGCTCCCGCGGCCGTGGTGATGGTGAACGTGGGGTTCTGGGCGCCCGGCTCGTAGAACACGCTGTCGAGGAGCGTGCCCGCCGCGTCGTCGACCAGGCCCACGCCGTCACCGCTGCCGTTCTGGATGATGTCGGTGTTCGCGTTGGAGGCCGACTTGATGACCAGCCGCAGCGTGCCCGCGGGCAGGGTCGTCGTGGTGAAGTACGGCTCGGCCGCCGCGACGATGAAGCCGCCCGCGGGCAGCGACGTGACCGCGTTGCCAGCCGCGTCCTTGGTGTCGGCCAGGTTGAACTTCAGGTACTCCACGCGCGGGTTGGCGGTGGAGTCGCCGTTGACGAACACCAGCTTGACGTTGGTCAGGTCCGCCGCCTCGGTGCCGCGGTTGAAGATCTCCAGGAACTCCGCGTTGTCGGTGCCCACGTTGTCGTAGTCGATCTCATTGATGACCAGCGACGGGCCCGTCGGAGGAGGCGTCAGGCCGGTGAACGTCGCGGTCTTGGCGGTCGCGTCCACGGCCTTGCCGGCCAGGTCCGTCACCTCGCCGTTGACCGTCACCGTGTACTCCGTGCCAGCCGTCAGGTCTCCGGTGGTCAGCGAGACCTGGTTGCCCGTCGCCGTCGCCGCGGACACGGCCACGGTCGGCGTGATGCCGAAGTCCTCCGCCTGCACGCTGGACGCGTTGAGCTTCCGGTCGAACGTCAGCCGCACTTCCGTGCCGTTCAGCGGACGCGCCTCGGTGAGCTTCGGCGCGGGGCACGCGGTGACGGTGAGCTGCTCCGGCGCGAACACGGACACCTGCGGCTGGGCGGTGAAGCGCCAGACGATGCCGGTGGGCACGGTCACGTCGCAGCCGGTGACCAGGTCCAGGTCCGTGGACAGGGCGGTGGGCACGCGCAGGCGCAGGGGGCTGGGGGACTGCTCACCCGTGGTGATGAGCGGGAAGGCGGTGAAGGCCACGCCGCTGCCCTGGCCAGCTTCCAGCTTGCCGGACACGGTGACCACGCGGCTCTCGTAGACGCTGGTCGTGCCGCCGTCCTCGAAGGTGCTGACGGCGTTCACGTCCACCTTCAGGCCCGCGGGCGTCGCCGTGTCCAGGCTCCACACGCCGTGGTTCTTGCTCACCACGGTCAGGTCCGTGACGGTCTTCGCCACGTTGAGCCCGCTGATGATCTCCTTGTCCGTGACGTTCAGCGTCACGCGGTCACCGACGGCGACCGTCGTGGTGGACGCGGAGTCGCGCACGAACATCGCCGGGCCGTTGGCCTCGGCCTGCAGGAAGAAGCCGGAGGCCTCCGTGGCCGCGCTGCCCGCCACCGCGGGCTTGATGAAGGTCACGAACGCGCCGCTGATGGGCAGCGCCGTCGCCTGGGCGCCCGCCGGGGCCGCGACGAACGCGGCGATCTGCGCGCTCGTATCCGCCAGCGGCGTGGTGACGCTGGAGGGCGTGCAGGTGTTCGCCGCGATGTCGCAGGACTCGGTCAGCGCGCAGGCCGGGTTGCAGGACTGGGGGCCCGTGCCGCCGTCCGTCTCCGTGCCGGCGTCGGTGCCCGCGTCCGTGCCCGCGTCCACGTCCGTGCCCGCGTCCTCTTCCGGAGGGAGGTTCAGCGTGCGCAGCTCGCACTTGTTCTCCGCGCAGGTCCACGTCTGGCCCGCGGGCGGCGCGCCCTTGTCACGACAGTCGAACTGATCGACACACTCGTCGCCGCAACCCGTGCCGACCGTGACGAACACGGTGGTCACGAGCGCCGGCAGCCAGCTCCGCTTCAGGCTCTGCTTCAGCATGTGAATGCCTCCCAGATAGGGTCCAGATTGCAGGTGCGGTCCCCCTTACACCCGAAGACAGAGGGGCGTCCATTTGCCCAACCACCTGCCACGTCCCTGTCACGCGAAAGGACGCCCAGGGGCCTGGGAATCGAAGGAAGTCAGGGACTCTTCCGTGCAGGAGCGGACGCTGGACCCGCGTACAGGTCGATGACCTCCGTGATGCCGCGCTGGCACACCGCGCAAAAGGGCACCCGGTCGCGGGTGAACATCATGCAGTCCATCTGGGGCCGGAAGTAGCCCTTCGCCTCGTAGTGCGCCCCCTCGAAGGCGCCCACCTTCCCGGAGAACTTCTGCGTGCCCAGGAATTTCTCCTCCCAGTCCCGCTGCGCCACGAAGAGCGCGTCCATCTCCGACTCGGGTTTGCGCTCCGCACGAATCTTCTGCCGGCGCTGCTGCACCTGCAGGGCATGCGCGTCATAGGCGGGCTGGTTCCAGGGCGTGGGCAGCGGGGTCCCCGGCGCCACCAGGTCCTTCCACTTGAGCCGGGCGGGGTCGTGGAGGGCGGTGACGTTCTTCTCCCAGGGCTCCACCCGCTCCGCGGGCGCGGCGCCGTAGATGGGGGCGGACGTGTAGTACTCGTCCGCCAGCCCCGCGAAGTGGTGGCCGAACTCGTGGACGAAGACGTAGGGCGCCCAGAGGCTGTCGGCGGCCACGGTGCTGAAGAGGCCGTAGATGCCTCCGCCGCCGTAGGTGTTGCCGTTGGAGAGGATTTCCACGAACTCGTAGGGCGCGAAGGCGGCGGTGTCACGCAGCGCGGCGTTGTCGAAGGTGAGGATGTAACGCTCGGCGCCAAAGGCGTCGTAGGTGGAGCCCAGGGGCGGGCGGCGGTGGACGCCGGTGGAGGGCCGAGAGATGCCGGACTCGGCCGCCTTGGGCATCAGCCCCCAGACGTTGAAGTCCGCCTTGCGCTCCTTGAAGGGGGAATAGCTGAAGAGGATGTCCACCAGCTTGCGCGCGTCCTTTTCGAACTTGGCGCGCTCCGCCTCCGTGTAGCCGTCCCCCAGGATGAGGAAGTCCACCTTGTCCTGCGGCGGCCCGTTCTCCAGCAGCTTCAAGAGCGGGCCCGGCGCGGGCGGCGAGGAGGGATCCACGAAGGGGTCCTTCGGATCCACCACCAGCGACCAGATTTCGCGGAAGGCGTTCTGGGCGTCGCGCTTCTTCAGGATGACCTGGACGGGGCTGTCCGGCGCGGGGAAGCGCAGCGACTCACTGAAGGTGCGGTGGGCCTGCTTCGCCTCGTCCGTCAGCTCCCACTCGCCGAAGATGGAGGCGAAGCCGCGCGAGAACAGGAGCCGGTTCGTCCGCCGGTCCCGCACCTCGAAGAGGTACTTGCCCAGGTTCGTCTCGTCGATGGCCCGCGCCGGGTGGCCCGGCCAGGGCAGGGGCTCCACCACCAGCCGCTCCAGGCTGAAGCGCTCCTCGGTGGCGTTGCCGGTGTGGAAGTAGTCGACGCGGAACGTCCGGGGCGCGGCGAGGGCGGTGCTCGCCGTGAGCAGCAACAGCAGGAGGGAAGCGCGCATGGGGCGCGACTCTACGCGCCCGGCGTTTCCCGGCCAGGAACCTCTGGCCGGGACCGTCCGCTCAGAACGCTCCGGACACGCTCGCCGCCGCGCCCGTCTCGTCCGCCGTCACGCCCAGCGTCACGGGCGCGGGCTTCGCGGGGGAGGACACGAGGAAGAGCACCGCCCCGGTGACGACCGCCGCGCCCCCGCCCACGAGCAGCCCCGTCATGACGTTGCTCTTGCCCACCAGCGAGTCGCGCAGCGCGACGGCCCGCGCATCCGTGCTCACCAGCTGCCCGCCGTTGGCAGCGCGGCGGTCCTCCAGTCCGTTCAGGTCCTTCTGGGCCAAGAGCCGCACCACGCCCGCGCCGCCCAGGGCCGCCACGCCCACGCCCAGCGTCACGTACGACGCCGTGCGCAGGCCCGCGCCGGGGGCGGCACCGCCGGAGACGTCCTCCGACAGCAGGTGGGGCGCGGTGAGTTCCGCGCCCGTGCCGGAGGCGCCGGCCGTGCCCCGCGCGCTGCCCGCGTCCCAGGGCGCCTTGCCGTTGGCGTTGTTCATCACCACGAGGTTGGAGGGCGAGCGCCCGGTGGTGACGAAGTCCACCAGCGCGGAGAGCGCCTCACCGGGCGCGTCCAGGCCCTGCGTCTTGAAGCCGCCCTCGCGCAGCTTCTGCCCGCCGTCGACGTTGAGCACCGTGGCGGCGAACCACTTGGGCCCGCTGCTCGGGCGCTCCAGCCGCACGACGATGACCTCCTCCACGCCCAGCGTGCCGCCCAGGCGCACCGCGTGGCTCCAGGTGCGCTCCTCGTTGCCGTCCGCGGCGGCGAGGCACGGGAAGGGCGCGGCCGTCACGGACCCCTCATAGGCCAGGTCCACCAGCAGCGGCGTGTCCGCCCCCTGCGCCTGCACCTGCCGGGGGAAGCTCACCGCGTCCCCCTTCACCATCGTCAGCTCGTACGCGCCCGCGGGCAGCTCCAGCGTGAGCGGCGTCTGCCCCACACTCAGGCCCTCCAGGTACACGTCCGCCGCGGGCAGCGTGGACTTCAGGGACAGCTTCACCTTGGGCGTCCGGGCCAGGTCGCGGCGCAGCTTCTCGAAGGCCTGCCGGATGGAGGGGGCGTACTGGTCCGGGTCCAGCTGGTACTTCGGCTGGAGGCGCAGCACCTGGAGGAAGGCCGCGTCGCTGTCCTTCGTCTTCCCCTGCGCCCGGTGGTTGAGGCCGTGCAACAGCTGCGCATGGGCGAAGAGCTTCCAGCGCGGCTCGCCCGGCGGCAGGCGGCGGATGTCGCGCAGGGCGTCGTCCAGGAGCTGGGTCGCGCGGGCGTTGCGGCCCTCGTAGAACTGGTCCTGCGCGGCGTCCAGCTGGCGCTGGAGGTCCTCGAAGGAGCGCGAGGAGTCTGGGAAGAGGCGCTCGGCGAACTCGGGCGCGCTCAGCAGGTGCTGTTCGGGGCGGGCTCGGAGGGCGTCGTAGAACGCCTTGGACTGGCCGCTCAGCTCCGCGTCCCGGCAATCGCCGCTGGAGACCACCAGCCGGTGGGGCGCGGCCCCCGAGGCGGTGGCGCACAACAGGCACAACAGCAGCGCGGACGCGGACGGCTTCGGACGGAAGGGCATGGTCACGTGGGTGTGGAAGGGATGGCCGGACCGGCGATGCAGGCCGCGTTCCGTCCTCTACCGGACTGTCCACCCTCCAGGCCAGCGACCCCCGGCGCCTGCCTCCGGTCCCGCATGTGGACCCCCGTCCGGATTCCAGGCCCCCTGCCTCGCTGCCTGCCCCTCGGGTGAGTCACCGGCGTCCCGGGTGCGACGCCGGGCGTCATCCCCACCTTTCCGTCCACGAACCCATTTTGAACGCTCGGGCCGTCCAGAGCCGGCGGGCCCGCCAACAAGGACCCACTCCATGGATCGCATCTGGAAGAAGAAGGTCATCGTCATCACGGGCGCCTCCAGCGGCATTGGCCGGGCCACGGCGCTGCTGCTGGCGAAGAAGGGCGCCCACGTGGTGCTCGCCGCGCGGCGGGAGGAGCCCCTGGAGGAGCTGGCGGCCGAGTGCGAGTCCCACGGCGTCCAGGCCCTGATGGTGCCCACGGACGTGTCGGACGCGGCGGCCGTGAAGCGCCTGGCGGAGGCCGCGGTGGAGGCCTTCGGCCACTTCGACGGCTGGGTGAACAACGCGGGCGTCTACATGCTGGGCAGCCTGGAGGAGACGCCGGACGAGGCGTTCCGCCAGCTCATGGAGACCAACTTCTTCGGCACGGTGAGCGGGGCGCGCGTGGCGCTCTCCCAGTTCCGCCGCCAGGGCTACGGGACGCTCGTCAACGTGTCCTCCACCTTTGGCACCGTGCCCGCGCCGTACCTGAGCGCCTATGTGGCCTCCAAGTTCGCGGTGCGCGGCTTCTCCGCGTCGCTGCGACAGGAGCTGCTGGGCACGGGCATCGACGTGTGCACGGTGATGCCCGCCGCCATCGACACGCCCCTGTGGCGCCACACCGCCAACTACACCGGCTGGCGCGTCCGCCCGGTGGAGCCCGTCTACACGCCGGAGCGCGTGGCCCGCACCATCCTCCGCGTGCTGCGCCACCCCCAGGACGAGGTGATTGTCGGCCCCGCGGGGAAGAGCTTCGCGGCGATGCACGGCCTGTTCCCCCGCACGTACGAGCGCACCATGCGGGTGGGCACGGAGGTGCTGCACTTCCAGGGCGAGCGGCAGGGCCCCACCTCCGGCAACGTCTTCCAGCCCATGGAGGAGGGGGATACGGCCTCGGGCGGTTACCACGGCACCGGAAAACAATGGCTACGTCGTCTGTTGGTGGCCGGAGGGCTGGCCGCCGCGGCGGTGACGCTGCGCCGGCGTGCGGCCGAGCGGCGCCTGGACGCGCGGCTCATGCACGCCCTGGGGGTGTGATGCCCATGTTTCGGAGAGAGTCCCATGCCGGGGCTCTTTTCGTGACGGGGCCATGACATGAACTGGGGAAGAGTCGCGCCCGCCATGAACATCGCCGTCCTCGTCAATCTGCGTGCGCGTAAAGGGTCCGAGGGGATGGGCGGGCTCGTCAGAGACCTGCTCCCCCGGGCCCGGGTGGCCCTGACCCGTTCCCTGGAGGAAGCCCAGGAGTGGGTGGATCAGCTGAGGCACGACCCGCCCAGCCTGCTGCTCGCGGGCGGAGGTGACGGCACCATCACGGGCCTGCTCAACGAGCTGCGCTCCCAGGGCGTGGCCCTGCCGGCCATTGGCGTGCTGCCGCTGGGCACGGGCAACGCCTGGGCCCGCGTCACCGGGGCGCCGCGTCCCCAGGTGGCCCTGAAGCAGATCGCCGCGTACGGCGAGCGCCTGCCGCCCCTGCGTCCCTTCTCCCTGGTGCGGGTGGAGGGCAGGGTGGCGCCCTTCGCGGGCACGGGCTGGGACGCGGAGATGATTCAGGACTTCAAGAACCAGCTGGCCGCCGCGGGTCCGCTGAAGAAGGCGCAGTCCGGCCTGCGCGGCTACCTGGGCGCCATGTTCACGCGCACGGTGCCGCGCCACCTGTTCGGCGAGGGCAACCCGAACGTCTCCGTCTACAACCTGGGCGCGCCCGCGCTGACCATCGACCCGACGGGCGCGGTGCGGCCGTTGCCCAACGCAGGCGAGGGGCAGCTCTTGTACCAGGGCCCCGCGGGCGTGGCGGGCGCGGCGACGACGCCGGAGTGGGGCTTCGGCTTCAAGGCGTTCCCGTTCGCGCAGGCGGTGCCGCACCGGCTGTCCGTGCGCGTGTACGGCGCGGGCGTGATGGAGGCCACGCGCAACATGTTCCGCCTGTGGCGCGGCGAGCACCCCATGCCGCGCATGCACGACTTCTTCGTGGAGCGCCTGCGGATGGACTTCGACCGCGAGGTGCCCTTCCAGATGGGCGGCGACGTGCTGGGCATGCGCCGCTCGCTGGAGTTCGACCTGGCGGAGGAGAACGTCAACCTGGTCGACTGGCGGCGCCTGGGCCGGCTCGTCGCCGTCTAGGAAGGCGGTTCGCGGTCCGTTGACGCATCCGGCGCGGAAGCACGATTCGTGCGGAGGCGTCCGGAGCAGTCGACGCGGAGCAATCCACCCGCCTCGTCCTCCGTTACGCGATTCTCTCCAAGAGCGCCGGTGGATGGAGACCTGGGCTGGAGTCCCGCCTGGGGAGGCGAAGCGTCACAACCTGTCCGACCGTCGGACAGGCTCCCCGAGGGCGCGTTCGTCTCGTCTCCTCCGGCACACTCCCCATCACCCTCACAGGGAGCGAGCGCCGGGGCCGCTGCGAACAACGGCGCCGCGCGGTCCGCCTCCTCGGGACAGTCCTGCCGCGAGGCATGAGGTGCAACCTCGAGCGCCTCGTCGGCTGGCGCGAGGTGGCCCGCATCATCCTGCGCGGTGGCTGACGCTGGGGCGCTGGGGCTGCACTCCTGGGGGCGGTTGTCCTCGGGGGACGCATGCTTCCGTGAAGTGGAGGCGAAGGCGTCCAGCACACGCTCATCGCACGCCTTCAGGAGTGCCGGCAGCTGGTGCAGGAGTGCCTGGGTGTCGCGCTCGTTCAGGGCATGCATCGCGCACACGGCCCATTCGCGCAGCGACTCGCCGCCCATGAAGGGCAGCAGCCGGGCCGCAGTGCCTCTGAAGGCCCGCTGTAGCGACTGGATGAGGAGCTGGTACCCGGGATGTGCCGCCGCCTGGGCCGCCAGTCGCAGCAACTCGAACTCCAGCTGCACGCACCGCTCCGCGGGGTGCCAGCGCGCCGCGTCCCAAAGCTGGAAGCAGATGCCCCCCAGCAGCTGCAGGTCCATGACGGAGGCATTCGCGCAGCAGTCGGCCAGCAGCTCCACCAATACCTGCCGCTTGAGGTGGAAGAAGCCTTCCAAGAGGCGCCGGCACTCCTCGGGGCGCTCGCCATGGAGTGCCAGGCCCAGGTTCTCCAGCGTCAGCGACTCATCCAGTGCCACCACTCGTGCCTGGCGGCCGGGATGCAGCACCACCAGCCCCCGCGCCGACAGCCGCCGCAGTGCCTCGCGCACGGTGCCCCGGCTCACCCCATAGCGACGAGCCATCATCCGCTCCGAGGCCAACCGCCCGTTCCTCGGCAGCCGTCCCAGCGCGATCTCCCGCTCGAGCTGCTCCTCCACGTACGCCACGAGCCCCACCCGCACCATCACCGTCCCCCTCCTCGTCCATGCTTCGCCCATCCAACCAGACGGGTCTGACATGGACGCGAGGGCAGGCCCTCCCTGGCGCCCGCCGGGACAGCACGGCCTTGGGTGGCAGGCGGTGCGAACTGGTCCGACTGTCGGACCAGTTCGCGGACATCGCCCCCGGCAGGCGGCTTCTGCCCGTGGCCTGCCCTGGTGTCCGTTCCAGCACTCCGTCACGGCCTACCGCTGCGCTCCGTGCGTCGCGTGTTCTCGTGGGAGCTTCGGCCGCCGGGGGCTCAAGAACCGCGGGAGACCTGTCCAGCCGCCGTGCGCCTCCCACGTGTGAAGGCGCTTGCCGGCACCGTGTCCTCTGGACACGATGCTGGCCGGAGGGTTTCCCCGTGAGCCACACCTATGAGTACCCGCGCCC
Source organism: Corallococcus sp. CA049B (assembly GCF_003611685.1). Taxonomy (NCBI): domain Bacteria; kingdom Pseudomonadati; phylum Myxococcota; class Myxococcia; order Myxococcales; family Myxococcaceae; genus Corallococcus; species Corallococcus sp. CA049B. The sequence goes on from NZ_RAWC01000024.1 coordinate 47,949, forward strand.
GGCGGTGACGGTGGACTGCGTCGTCTTCGGGTTGGATGAAGAGGACCTCAAGGTGCTGCTCATCCAACGCGGCGTGGAGCCGTACCAGGGCCGGTGGGCGCTGCCCGGCGGCTTCGTGCGCATGGACGAGTCCCTGGAGGACGCCGCGCGCCGTGAGCTGGAGGAAGAAGCGGGCCTGCGCACCAGCCACCTGGAGCAGCTCTACACGTTCGGTGCTCCGGACCGCGACCCCCGGGGCCGCGTCATCACCGTGGCGTACTTCGCGCTGGTGAAGCTGTCCCAGCACCGCCTCCAGGCGTCCACCGACGCGCGTGAGGCGGCGTGGTTCTCCGTCTGGGACACGCCGAAGCTCGCGTTCGACCACGCGGACGTGCTGGCCACCGCGCTGCAACGGCTCAAGGGCAAGGTGCGCTACCAGCCCATCGGGTTCGAGCTGCTGCCGCCCAAGTTCACGCTGTCGCAGCTCCAGCGGCTGTACGAGACGGTGCTGGAGCGCGAGCTCGACAAGCGCAACTTCCGCAAGAAGATCCTCGCCATGGACCTCTTGGAGGAGCTGGACGAGGTGGAGCAGGACGTCTCCCACCGCGCCGCGCGCCTCTACCGGTTCGACCACAAGAAGTACAAACAGCTCGAGAAGGCCGGCTTCAACTTCGAGCTCTGAACACCCCCACCTCCCGTCACGCCCATCGGCGCCCGCTGACAGGTTGTCCCACGTTGCCTTGACTTCGTGTTGTATTGACACTATGTTGGTGTCGTAGATACACGAAGCTGGTCGGCTTGGGGCCGTCCACTCGCCAGCAGGTTCCTGTGTCGTGCGTGCCCTTCGAGGGCCACGGGAGAGCCATGTCCACGCTGCCCTTCGATGTCGCGGTGGGTTCGGTGCAGGGGCGGGAGCACGCGCGCTCGGGACGCAACAACCAGGACGCCGCCTGCGTCCGGGAGAGCGAGCACGGGCTGGTGGTGGTGGTGGCGGACGGGTGTGGCAGCCAGCCGTGCAGTGAGCTGGGGGCGCAGCTGGGCGTGCGGCGGCTGGCGCAGGCGGCGCAGGCGAGGCTGGCGCGCGGCGAGACGGTGGACGGCGCGGACTTCCTGCCCGGGCTGCGCTCGGACCTGTTGGAGCTGATGGAGGGCCTGGCGTCCACGCTGGGTCGGGACGTGCTGGGGGACCTGCTCTTCACGCTGGTGGGGGCGGTGATGACGCCGGCTCACACGCTCGTCTTCTCGTCGGGGGACGGGGTGTGGATGCTCAACGGCGAGGTGCACTCGCTGGGGCCGTTCCCGGGCAACGCGCCGCCGTATCTCGCGCACGCGCTGCTGCGCGGAGAGGACGTGCGGCTGGAGCCCCGGGCGCTGGTGCCCACGGAGGACGTGCACGCGCTGCTGGTGGGCACGGACGGGGTGGGGGACCTGCTGGGCCTTTCGCAGGCTCGGCTGCCGGAGCGCGATGAAGCGGTGGGCCCGCTGTCGCGCTTCTGGACGGAGGACCGGTACTTCACGAACCCGGACGCGGTGCGACGGCGGCTCGCGCAGCTCAACCGCGAGTCGGTTCGCGCGGACTTCGCGGAGCGGCGGCTGCTGCGCACGCCGGGCCTCCTGACGGACGACACCACGCTGGTGGTGCTGCGCCGCCGGGTGGGGAGGGCGTGAGGCCATGGACGTCTGGCTGGAGGGAAGGAAGGTCCGGTTGGATCCGCAGCACGCGCTGGGCAAGGGCGGTGAGGCGGATGTGTATGACCTGGGCGATGGCCGCGCGCTCAAGGTCTTCAAGCAGCCCGAGCACCCGGACTACCTGGGCCTGTTGCCCGAGCAGGCCGCGGCGAAGGCCCGGCTGGTGGAGCACCAGCGCAAGCTGCGCGCGTTTCCCTCGGGCCTTCCGGCGCGAGTGGTGACGCCGCAGGCCCTGGCCACGGACAAGAAGGGCGCGGAGGTGCTGGGCTATGCGATGCGCAAGCTGGACGGCGTGGAGCCGCTGCGCCGGTGGAGCGAGCCCGCGTTCCGGCGCGCGGGAGGCAAGGCCGCGGACGCGCTGACGGTGCTGGCGGGGCTGCACCGGGGGCTGGCGGCGGTGCACTCGGCCGGGGTGGTGGTGGGGGACTTCAACGACCTGAACGTGCTGACGGTGGGCACGGACGCGTACTTCATCGACGCGGACAGCTTCCAGTTCGGTCCCTTCCTGTGCCCGGTGTTCACGGAGAAGTTCCTGGACCCGCTGCGGCTGGACCCTGGCGCGCGGACGCTGACGCCCTCGCGGCCGGCGACGGTGGAGAGCGATTGGTATGCCTTCGCCGTCACCGTGATGCAGTCGCTGCTGTGCGTGGGGCCGCAGGGGGGCATCCACAAGCCGAAGGCGCAGGCGGCCCGGCTGAACGCGGTGGGACGGATGCTCCAGCGCGTCACGGTGTTCCATCCAGACGTGCAGTACCCCAAGCCCGCGCTGCCCCGGGCCTCGCTGCCGGATGACTTGCTGCACCTGTTCCACCAGGTGTTCGTGGAGGACCGGCGCGGCGCGTTCCCTCTACCGGTGCTGGAGGGGCTTCGCTTCACGGTGTGCGCGTCGTGTGGCCTGGAGCACGCGCGGGCCGCGTGTCCCACGTGTCAGCCGCACGCGATGGTGGCGGCCACGCCGGTGTCGGCGGTGCGCGGACAGGTGACGGCGAAGCGGACGTTCACGACCCGAGGCGTGCTGGTGCACGCGAGCGCGGAGGACGGGTCGGTGCGCTTCGTCTACCACGCGGACGGCGCGTACCGGCGCGAGGACGGGCGCACGGTGATGCGCGGCGCGCTGGACCCGACGCTGCGCTGGGCGGTGCAGGGGGACGTGACGCTGCTGGGACAGAGGGGGCGCGTGGCGGTGTTCACGCCGGGCCGGGAGCAGGAGTTCCTGGGCGTGGATGTCTGCGACCACCGGCCGGTGTTCGCGGCCAACGCCAGACACCGGTTCTGGGCGTCGGATGGCGGGCTGTGGCGGGACGGTGTGTACGGGGCCGAGCGGTGGGGGGACGTCTTGCAGGGGCAGACGCGGCTGTTCGTGGGGCCCCGGTTCGGTCTGGGGTTCCACCGCGCGGCGGGGCTCCGGGGGGCCTTCCTGTTCAACGTGGAGCGCAAGGGCCTGCGGGACGGGCTCGCGCTGCCGTGGCCGTCAGGGCAGCTGCTGGACGCGGAGGCCGTGTTCGACACGGACTCGGTGTGGCTGCTGCTCGCGGAGGAGGCCAACGGCCGCACGGTGCACCACGCGGTGCTGCTGGGCTTGGACGGAGCGGTGCGCGCGAGCGCCCGGGCCGACGCGGGGGACGGCTCGTGGCTGGGGACGCTGGGCGGAAAGTGCGCCGTGGGGGGCGCGCTCTTCTGCGCCACGGACGCGGGGCTGACGCGCGTGGAGCTCCAGCAGGGCCAGTTGGTGGCGGTGCGCGAGTTCCCGGACGCGGAGCCGTTCGTGGACGCGGGCCGGGGGCTCTTGCTGTCGCGTGAGGGATTGACGGTGGTGGGGGCCCAGGACCTCACCGTGCTGCGGATGACGTGAAACACACACAGGGGGATGGACATGAAGAAGACGACCGTGAAGGAACTGCCGCTGCCCGGGTTCTACAATTCGAACCACGCGGCGGAGTACGGCTACGGCGCGAACGCCGGGAAGCTCCAGCGTGACGCCGGAGCGTGGAAGGCGGCGCAGGGCGTGACGGCGGCGGCCACGGACCGCTTCAACCTGCACCTGCTGCTCATCGACGTGCAGAAGGACTTCTGCTTCCCGGATGGCTCGCTGTACGTGGCGGGGCGCAGCGGGCGGGGCGCCATCGACGACAACCGCCGCATCGCGGAGTTCATCTACCGGAACCTGGGGTCGCTGACGAACGTCACCGCGACGCTGGATACGCACTTCGCCTTCCAGATCTTCTTCCCGTCCTTCTGGGTGGACCAGGACGACCAGCCGCTCCAGGCGTACCGCGAGGTGACTCGCGAGCAGATTGAGCGCGGCCAGGCGAAGCCGAACCCCGCGGTGGCGAAGTGGCTGTGCGGCGGCAACTACCCGTGGCTGCTCAAGCAGGTGAAGTTCTACTGCGAGGAGTTGGAGCGCGCGGGGAAGTACACGCTCTACCTGTGGCCGCCGCACTGCCTGCTGGGCAGCGACGGGCATGCGCTGTCGGGCGTGGTGCAGGAGGCGCGGCTGTTCCACTCGTACGCGCGCGGCGTGCAGTCGTGGGCGGAGGTGAAGGGCGGCAACCCGCTGACGGAGAACTACTCGGTGCTGCGGCCGGAGGTGCTGATGCGGCATGACGGCCAGCCGCTCGCGCAGCGCAACACGCAGTTCCTGAAGACGCTGCTCACGTCGGACGCGGTGGTGATTGGCGGACAGGCGGCCAGCCACTGCGTGAAGAGCAGCATCGACGACCTGCTGGGAGAGATCGTCGCGCAGGACGCGGCGCTGGCTCGCAAGGTGTACCTGCTGACGGACTGCATGTCGTCGGTGACGGTGCCGGACGGCAAGGGCGGCTTCGCGGCGGACTTCACGCCGCAGGCGGACGCGGCGCTCAAGCGCTTCGCGGACGCGGGCATGCACCTGGTGAAGTCCACGGACCCGCTGGCGAGCTGGCCCGACCTGCACCTGCCGTGACGTCTGGCATTGACACTCACACGAAGGGAGACACGGACATGAGCAAGGCGAACGGGACGGGTGTCACGAAGCTCTTCGAGGACGCGCACGCGGAGGGCATCCTCAGCCCCGCGGGGCTGCAGACGCTCACGGTGGTGGACCTGGGGGCGCAGATCCAGGCGGGCCTGGGCATCCACGTGGATGACGTGCAGGCGAGCGAGGTGGTGCTGGTGACGGTGATGCCGGATGACTCCGGGAGCATCTCGCACGCGGGGCACACGAAGACGGTGTGTGACGGGCACAACCTGGTGCTGGACGCGCTGCTGGCGAGCCAGCAGAAGGACGGCGTGCTGTTCCACACGCGCTACCTGAACGGACACGTGCTCAATCCGTTCCGGCCGCTGGAGGACGTGGTGCGGATGCACTCCAAGAACTACTCGGCGGACATGGGGACGCCGCTGTACGACCAGGCGGTGGTGCTGCTGGGCACGGTGCTGGCGAAGGCGCAGGAGTTCAGCGGCAACGGGGTGCCGGTGCGCACGGTGACGCTGCTGATCACGGACGGCGCGGACGCGGGCTCGCAGAAGGCGCGGGCGAAGGATGTGGCGGCGCTGGTGAAGGACCTGCAGCGGGTGGAGAACCACATCGTCGCGGCGATGGGCATCGACGATGGGGTGACGGACTTCCGGCGCGTGTTCCAGGAGATGGGCATCTCGGACCGGTGGATTCTGACGCCGGGGCAGAGCGCCCAGGAGATCCGCGCCGCGTTCCAGGTGTTCAGCCAGTCCGCCGTGCGCGTCAGCCAGGGCGCGGCCAGCTTCAGCCGCACGGCGCTGGGTGGGTTCGGAGCCTAGCGGGCCCGGCGTCACGCCCGGAGGAAGCCGCCGAGCAGCTCGCGGACCTCCTCGGGGCGCTCCTCGGTCACCCAGTGGCCGGTGTCCCGGAGGATGTGGGGCTCGACCTGGGTGGCCACCGCACGCGCCTGCGCGACGAGCGGTTCGCCCATGGACTTGTCACCGCCAATGACCATCACGGGCATGGGGAGTTTGTTGCGGGCCAGCTCCCGGAAGGCCTTCTTGTCCTGGTCCAACGCCTGGAAGTAGCCCCACGTCGAGTGGAGCCGGCCCGGGGCCGCGTAGGCCTCCGTGTACGCCTGCCGTTCTGCTTCGCCGACAGCTTGGGGATTGGCGGCGAAGTCGCTCCAGAAATGGTCGAAGTAGATGCGCTCGCGCCCCTGCACCAGCTTCTCCGCGGTGGGTCCGTTGAAGGTGAAGTGCCAGACCTCCAGGCTGCGCATGACCTGGTCGGACCAGGGCTCGATGCCCGGCAGGAACGCGTCCAGGAGGGCCAGGCGTTCGACGTCGCTGGGGAACAGGGCTGCGTAGGCGTAGGCGACCATCAGGCCAATGTCGTGGCCCACGACGGAGACCTTGTCGAAGCCGAGCTTCTTCACCAGCGCGCGCATGTCGCGGGCCATCGTCTCCTTGTCATAGCCCTGCGCGGGAGCGGCGGACGCACCCGCGCCTCGCAGGTCCGGGATGAGCACGGTGTGCTGCTTCGCGAGCTCCGGCGCCAGGCGCCACCACATGAGGTGCGTCTGCGTGTAGCCGTGCAGCAGCAGGACGGGGCTGCCCCTCCCGCCGATGACGAAGTGGATGCGCGTGCCGTTGACGTCCTCGTCGCCTTCGCGGAAGCCCTCCGGGAAGAAGGGACGGACGGTGCTCGGCTGCTGGCGTGTCATGGGCGCCTCCTCGCGGGAGCGGGTTCACGCCTCAGGGTGTGCATGCCCCGCGTGCGTGAGGCGCCAGGTCGAGCGGGGAGTCCGGCGCTCGGGTCCCCGGAACCCTCAGGCGTCCTGGGGCGGCAGCAGGCGGGACTGGATGAACTCCAGGTACTTCGCGTCGTCGCCTTCGAAGAGCTCCTCGCCTCCGCCCATGAAGGCGCGGGCGAGCTCGTCGGCCGCGCGGGCTTCGTCTCCCAGCTCCAGGGCGCTCTGGCCGAGCCGCAGGTGGATGAAGGGATTGCCGAGCCCTCCCGGCGAGTGGACGGCTTCGCGGAAGTGTTCGCGGCAGTCCTCGAAGCGCTCGAGCTGGAAGTACATGTCGCCGATGGCGGCGCGCACCCAGGTGTTCTGCTGATGGTCGCGGGTGGGCTCGGGAATCAGGGCGAGGGCGGCCTTGAAGTGTTTCAGGGCCTGATCGAAGTCGCCATCACCCGCCGCGGTGTCTCCCTGGGCGCAGAGGTCGGTGATGCGCTGGTGGGTCTCATCCGATATCGACGTCATCCGTGCTCCGGGACCGGGGGAGGATCGCGGTCCGCGGCACAGTGTAGATGACCTGTCGTGAGTTGGAGACGCCGCGTGGGCACGAAACCGTGGGGCCGGGCTGGCTGCTGCTGCTGGTGTTCTGGGTGGGCTGCGCCAGCGGACCCACGGTGCGGCTGCGCACGGAGCAGGGGACCCGGACGTATGCGCCGGCCACGTGGGACCGCCGTGTGCCGGTCAGTGCGCGGGAGTTCGAGGACGCGCTGACGCGGCTGGTGCTGGAGGTGCCACTGACGGTGCGGGCGCCGAAGGTGGTGCGCGCGGTCGCGAAGAAGGGGGCGCAGCTGGACCTGGGGCTCGGGTTCATGTTTTGGGACGGATATGGACGTTGGTGCCGGGCGCATGAGGCTCCGGGAGACTGTCTGTCCTTGCTGGAGGATGGAGCGGGCTTCGGTGAGCTGGACCGGCTGACGCTCGCGGTGGGCATGTCGCTGGAACCGTTGCGCGCGAGCATTGGAGCCGCGCTGTAGGACACGCTGAATCCGGAGTTCTTTGTCTCAGTGGTGGCGGGGGCCATCACTTCGTGGGTGGTGTTGGCCGCGGCACCGGAGCCCCTGTTCACCAAGGCCGCTGCGGTGATTGCCGCCGTGTTCCTGGCGTACGTGGGCGTGCAGTCGTTCCTCGCGGTGGTGCGCGCGTGCGGTGCGCTGAAGGCGGCGACGGATAGGGCTCAGACGTTCCAGGAGCTGGAGGAGGCGGCGGAGGTCTTCGCGCAGGCACTGGGGCCAGAGGTGGCGCGCGTGTTCGTGCTCGCGGTGACGGTGCTGGTGAGTCACGGCGTGACGGTGGGGCTGTCATCCGCGCTCTCGTTGATGCCGCGTTTCCCGGACGCGGTGCGGCTGGGCTCGGCACAGGCGGGCTTCAACCCGGCACGTGTGCTGGACGTGAGCGCCGTGGCGGTGGTGGCCGGCGTGCTTTCGCTATTGGCTCTGGGCAGGCCCCAACCCAGATGAAACAACCGGCGTCGGTGGTTACTGTGGCTCTGCGGATGCTGAGCCAACGGCCCACTGTGTACTGAGTCTTCCGGAGAAGGGGGAAGTGGGTAGACGCGTCCTGACAGGACCTCTCCTGCGCGAGGTGCTCCGTGCCGTGGTGCACTGTTGGGAGCCGGTGTGGGGCGTCGTTGCATCCGAGCAGTACGGTGACGAACCCGGAACACGTCCGGCTGGCCACGGAGGTGCACCGGGTTCTCGATGCAGCCGGTCTACTGCGCGCCTTGTGATGACTCCGTCAGGAACACCTCCGCAGCCCCGGACTGACCCCGGGCCTGCGCTTCCATCCGGTGAAACGCCGTGAGCGTCCGCGCCAGGCCGTCCACTCCGCCGAACTGGAAGCCCAGCTGCGTGCCGTAGCGGACGCAGCCCTCCACCTTCTTCGGCAGGTGCTCCGTGATGTCCACCGCCAGCGGGCGCAGGCCCTGCGGCACGGCGGCGTCGGGGTGGGCCTTGGGCTGGCGCACGGCGTACGGCGTGTCCCGGTAGTAGAGGACCCGGTTCGCCGGGATGCCCAGCCCCTTCACGGCCCGCACCACCTGCACGTGGTCCACGTGGCTCCCCAAGGCCTGGGGCACGAAGACCCGGTCCGGCTTCAGGTCCCACAACACCGGCTTCAGACACTTCGCCACCCTTGCTTCGATGACGTCGTCCGCTCGCGGTGGCTGGAACAGCGCTTCCGGGCTCTCATAGCCCCGGTGCGGCGCTTCCTCCAGGTCTCCCCACCGCACCTGGTCCACGCCCATGCAGGCCGCGAAGGCGCGGTCCTCTTTCCTCCGCAGGGCCATGTAGTCCACCTCCGGCCCCAGCCCCTTCGATGTCTGGCATTGCAGCGCGAAGCCCTCCGGCTTCGGCACCGACCGCGTGAAGACGGTGACGAGCACCACCGTCCAGCCCTTCGCCTTCAACGCCGCCAACGTGCCTCCACAGGAGAAGGCCACGTCGTCCAGGTGCGGCGACACGAACAGGGCCGTGCTCATAGCAGGTGCGGCTCGGCCCGGAACCGGCAGGTGTGGTCCGCGCGCTCCTCCGTCATCGAGGGGTCGTAGAGGCGCGTCCACCGCGTGTCCGGCCGCGTGCCCGTCAGGTTCCTGTAGACGCCTTGAATCCTCCGCCCCACCGCCCTCCAGGAGTACAGCTCCCGCACCTCGCGCAGCGCCGTGGCCGCCAACCGCTCGCGCAGCGGCGCGTCGTCCATCAGCCGGCCCATCGCCTCCGCCAGCGCGGCGCTGTTCTTGGGCGGCACCAGCAGCGCATCCCTGCCGTCCTCCAGGCAGTCCACCACCCCCACCGCTCGCGTCGACACGATGGGCAGTCCGGAGGCCATCGCCTCCAGCAGCGTGTTGGAGAACCCCTCTGAATACGTGGGCGATACGAACAGGTCCCCGCTCCGGTACAGGTCCGGCGCCTCCGCGTAGGTGGACGCCCCCGTCAGCTCCACCACGCCCTGGAGTCCCTCCGTCGCCACCCTCGAGCGCACCGCCTCCACGTCCGGCCCAATCCCAGACACCCGCAGCTTGAACGTCCGCCCGTCCGCCATCAGCCGCTGCACGGCATCCAGCAGCTCCATCACCCCTTTCCGGGCGTCTACCCGGCCGTGGTACAGCCACACCGGCACGTCCCGCGTTTCTCCCAGCGCCGACTCACTCCTCGGGTGGAAGCGCTGCGTGTCCGTGGCGCCGGGGACGAGGGTGAACCGCTCCAGCGGGGTCCCGTGGTGCTCGCTCACCTCTTGCGCGAAGGACAGGCTCCCAATCAGCAGCGCCCCCGCGTGCCCCAGCACCGCGAGCATCGCCTGCTTGTGCGTCCCGCAGCAGGTGCCCACCCAGTGCCCATCCCCGCCCTGGATGGAGACGACGTTGGGCAAGCCCAGGAGCCTCGCGGCCTGCAGCGCCGCCAGGCCGCAGGGGTAGCCGTACTGCGCATGGATGAGGTCGAACGGGCGGCGCCGGTGCTCGCGCACCACCGTGTCCACCATCACCTCCAGGTCGTGCTCGAAGCTCGCGGGCTGGCCCTGGTTGATGCGCTGCTCACCCACCGACTCGCAGCCCAGTACGTGCGCGCCCGGGATGCCCGGCGGCGGCCCGCCCCCGTACACCGCCATGCCCGCGGGGTCGCTGCGGTACTGGCTCACCATGGTCACGTCGTGCCCGCACGCCACCAGCTCCCGGACCAGGTTCAGCGCATAGACGCTCATCCCCGAGATGGCCGGGAAGAAGCGCCGGGAGATGAAGCAGATCCGCAGCCCGTTCACGCTGTTCACGCCGCCACCTCCGCGCCCGTCGGCAGGCGCTTCCTCAACCATTCCAGCGCCCGGGGCACCAGCTCGTGCGCCCGGTGCGCGTCCCGCGACAGCTCCACGCAGACCAGCCGGTCGTAGCCCGCGCGCGTCAGCTCGCGCAGGACCGACGGCACGTCCACGTCCCCTTCGCCAAACGGCAGGTGCTCATGCACGCCGCGCTTCATGTCCTCCAGCGCCACCGTGCCCAGCACCTGCGCGAACTCGCGCACGGCCTCCGCGGGCGTGCGCTCCTGCGTCACCAGCAGGTGCCCCACGTCCAATGCCAGACGCACGCCGGGCACGCACGCCTGCAACTGGCGCCAGCCGTCCACCGTCTCCACCAGCATCCCCGGCTCCGGCTCCATCGCCAGCACCACGCCGCGCGCCGCCGCGTACTCCGCCAGCCGCGCCACGCCGTCCACCAGCCACGGCCACGCGGCCTTCTCCGTCACTCCCGGGCGGGGCACTCCCGCCCAGAAGGACACCGCCTCCCCCCGGCACGTCGCGCAGATGTCCACCGCGCGCTTGAGGAACTCCCGCCGCCGTGCACGGCCCTCCGCCTCCGGGGTGATGAGCGTGGGCTCGTGCTTCCTCCGGGGGTCCAGCAGGAAGCGCGCCCCCGTCTCCACCACCAGCCCCAGGCCCAGCCGCTCCAGCCTCGCGGCGAGCTGCTCCGTGCGCCGCTCGAAGTCCGGCGCGAACGGGTCGAAGTGGTGGTGGTCCAGCGTCAGCGCCACGCCGTCGTAGCCACTGTCCGCGATGAGGCCCAGCGCGTCCTCGAAGCGGTGGTTCGAGACGCCGTTGGTGTTGTACGCGAAGCGCAGGGCCATGGCTCACTGCCCTCCGAAGCGGCGGCTCGCGAGCACCGCCGGCACCGCGTGGCGGTCCGGCTCCCGGTAGAGCGCGTACAGCCTCCCCACGCGCGCCTCCGCCAGCCGCGCGTTGAACCAGACGGGGCCGCCCAGCCGCTCCTCGGCCTCGGGCGTCAGCCGCACCGGCTGCGCGCCCGGCGGCGGCGCTCCCAGGCCCACCAGCGGGTCCCTGCGCTCCAGGAGCCGCGCCGCGTTGCGCTCGCCCACGCGGTTGTACGTCATCGTCTCCACCTCCAGGCCCGGCACCAGCGCCTTCACCACGTGCACCTGGCGGCCCGGCGGCGACAGGTCCGCGACCAGGATGTCCAAGCCCGCCGCGTGCAGCTGCCTCACCACGTGGTCGCACCGGAGCGAGGGCTCCTCCACGGTGGGCGAGCTGGGCAGGTCCTCGAAGCGCACCGTCTGGCGGACCATCAGCGTGCACGCCGTCAGCTCGCGCAGCGCCTGGGCCGGCAGCCGCGCCCACTCCACCATCGCGTTCAGCGCGCGTGGCTCCTCCGCGTCCAGGTCCACCTGGGGCACGAAGCGGTCCATGTATTCCGGCGGCGCCACCCGGGCCACGTGGCTCAGCGGCCCGTGCATGAACGCCTTGCGCGCGCGCGAACAGGCGTACTCCAGCAGCGCCTTGCGCAGCGCCCGGTCGCGGTCCGGGTCGGCCGCCTCTCCGCACGCCGTCACCATCAGCGGCTGGTCCCCCACGGACGGGTCGCGGCCCACCACGTACAGGTTCACCAGGCCGAAGTCCGTGCTGGCCAGCTTCGCCATCACCTCCACGCCCGCGCGGCGATAGCGCTCCAACAGCTCGCGCACGTCCGGCGCCAGGTCCGCGCCCTCCAGGTCCAGCACCACGCCCTGGTCCATGGCGCGGTACATCAGCCCGTTGCCGTCGCGCTGGATGAGCTCCAGCAGGCCGTGCGCCAGCGCCTGGGGCCGCGTCAGCCCCGCGCCCTGGCCGTTGGTGATGGGCGTGATGAGCGGGGTCCGCCCCTGCAACTGCCCGGGGTGGATGGCGACGTACTCCTCCGGGACCAGCACCCGCTCCCCGGTGGCCAGCCGCTGCAGCTCCACCCAGACGAGCGGCAGGTCCGGTTGATACGGACTGCCCGCGGGCAGCCCCAGCGTGAGCGGATCCGCCACCGCGGTGGGGCCTCGCGCGCGCACCAGCGCCGCGTAGCTGCCGTGCACGCGCGGCATGCGGTGCATCGCGAGCTCGCAGAAGGTCTCCTCCACCAGCTCGCCCAGCGCGCCCACCCGCGCCTCTTCGTCCGTGCGGCCGTAGCCGTTGCCGTGCAGCACCGCGCCCGTCCCGCCCCCCAGCGCCAGGCTGGCGGAGGCCACCGGAATCCCCAGCCGGTCGATGGGGTCGATGCGGAACAGCTGCAGGGCGCCGGTGGACATGGCGTGGTGATACGCGTCGATGGCTCGGGCAATGCTCATGACAGTTCCTCCAAGGGCAGGGGACGGGTGTGCGGCATGCCCGAGAGCAGCCGGTCGAACAGCGCCAGCGCGTGCCGGCGGGTGACGCCGCGCGCGAACTCGAACGAGGTGAAGACATTCTCGAACGGGAGCTGCTTGAGCACGGCGCGGTAGCGGCGCAGCTCGCCGTGGCTCAGCGGAATCGCGGAGTGGAAGCCCTTGTGGCAGGACAGGCCCTTGGGCCTGCCTTGCGCGTCCAGGTCCACCTTCAGCGCGTCGCCGCAGAACAGCGAACGGGTGCGCGCGTCGTACAGCACCATCTGGCCCTCGTAGTGGCCCCCCACGCAGTGCAGCGTCAGGTCCGTCGCCAGCGCGTGCTCGTCATCCACCGGCCAGCGCACCTGGAAGGCCTTGCTGTAGGGCACCGCGTCCCGGTGCAGCACGAGCAGCGGGTCGAAGTGCTCCTGCAGCTGCCACAGCGCTCCGAAGCCGTGCGGGTGTGACGCGGACAGCATGTGGATGCCGCCCATCACGTCGATGAACTCCAGCGCGGGCCGCGAGTACCAGGGCGCGCCCTCGAAGCAGACGTTGCCGTCCGGCCTGCGCAGCAGCCACCCCGTGGAGCCCAGGCCGAAGGTCGGCGTGCAGGTGAAGCCCCAGATGCCGGGCAGCGTCTCCTCCCAGCGCGTGGTGAGCCGCTCCGACACCTGGCCCGCCGTCTGGAAGTCCCAGCCGTCGCGCGGCAGCGCGTTGCGCACGTCCAGGCAGGTGGGACAGCCCGTGGGCCGCTCGCGAGGGAAGCCCGGCTGCCACGTGCCGCAGTGGGTGCAGGCGTAGCGGGTCAGTGGCATGGCGGAAACGCCTTTCCCGTCTGCGTCGCCTGCGTCAGCAGCCCCACCAGCCGCACGTCGCGCTCCGGCGCGAACGGCTGCGGGCGGCCCTCCAGCACGCACGCGGAGAAGACCTCCACCTGGTGGAGGAAGGGGCTCCGGTCCTCTTCCGGCGAGAGGGGGACCCACGTCTCCTCTCCCGTCTTCGCGTCGGTGAGCGACAGGGAGCCGCCGGGCGTCTGGCCCATCGTCTTGGAGGCGAGCGCTCGCGCCCGGGTGCCGATGAGCTCCAGCGTGCGCCGGGGGTACGCGTCCGGGCAGTTGTAGGCCACCTGCAACAGGCCCAGCGCGCCGCTCTTGAACTGGCCCATCAGCACCGCGCCGTCGTCCACGGCGTAGCGGTGCACGCGCCGCTGCGTCATGGCGGTGAGCGACGCCCACTCGTCGCCCAGCACCACCTCCAGCAGGTCCAGGCCGTGCGGCGCCAGGTCGATCATCGCGCCGCCGCCGGCCTGCTCCGGGTCGATGCGCCAGTTGTCCGGCGCCCAGTCCGCGGGCAGCCAGCAGGCGTAGTGGATGCGCGCCTGGGTGACGGTGCCCAGCACGCCCTCCTTCACCAGCGTGCGCAGCTTGCGGTGCGCCGCGTGGTGGCGCTGGTCGAACGCGGTGGCGTAGTGCACGCCCGCGCGCTGGCACGCGGACACCATGCGCAGGCCGTCTCGCGGCGTGACGGCCATGGGCTTCTCGCACAGCACGTGCTTGCCCGCGGCGGCGCACGCCTCCGTCATCGCCGCGTGCAGGTGGTTGGGCGTGGCGATGTAGACGGCCTGCACGTCCTTGTCCGCCAGCACCGACCCCAGCGCGGTGTAGCGCTGCACGTCGTCCGCCGGGATGCGCATCAGCGCCTCCGCGTTCGCGTCGCACAGGGCCACCAGCCGCGCGTTGCTCGCGCCCTGGAGCGCAGGGATGACGTAGTCCCTCGCCACCCAGCCACAGCCCACCACCGCCCAGCCCAGCCTCCGGGCCTTCGGCTTCGCCTCGAACATGGTCACCGCCTGTTGGGAAGGTTCATGGCCACACCGCCGCGTCGCGCAGGACGCCGTTGCCGAACGTCTGGAGCGGGCCGGGGTGGATCAGCTCCAGGTCCTCCATCGCCTGGCGCAGGGTGAAGCCCGCCGCGCGGGCGTGGGCCTCCAGCTCCAGCACCCTGTCCAGCGCGTCCGCGGCGTTGAAGGCGCGCGCCTCCGCCGAGTCCACGTTGCCGGTGAGCGCCAGCGCCTGCCGCACGACACCCGCCAGCCGCTCCGGCAGCGAGGACAGGGCCCTCTCCGTGAGGCGCTTCATGACGGGCTCCAGCAGGTCCCCCAGCAGCGCCTCCCCGCCGTAGCCCGCGTCCGGCAGCGCCGCGTTGAAGAGGTGGTGCGAGAGCCCCGCCACGAAGGGCAGGGCGGGGGACGCGCCGAAGCAGGGCGCGACGAGCACCGCGCCCACCGCCACCGCGTAGCAGTGGTCCGCGTGGCCCTCCTGCGGCGAGACGATGATCCGCGCCCGCCCGGGGAACGTGGCCCCGGCGCGGGGTTGATGCACCAGCCGCTCCACGAACAGGGGCGGCGGCACGTGACACGCCTCCTCCGGCGTCTGGGAGAGCGCCACGGACAGCCGCTCCCTCAGGCCGGGCTCCAGCGGCGCGGCCACCGCCTCCAGGCCCCGGTGCAGCACCCGCGTCGCGTCCAGCGGGGACAGCCCCGCCCGCTGGAGGACGTCCAGGTCCAGGCCGCCCAGCCGCACCGCCGCCAACGCGCGCGCCGTCTCCCGCAGCGCGACGATGCGCGGCTCCATGCCGGAGGCCAGCGCGGCCCAGGCCCGGCGGAAGCCATGCGCCGCCAGACCGTCCGGGTGGTCCGGGGTGCGGATGCGCTTGAGGTCCATCAGCTCCGACAGGAGCGGGCGGAGCTCCGCCAGACGGCCGGGGGACGCCGTGTCACGCGCGGGTGCGTTCATGGCTTCAGCCCCTGATGCGTTCCGGGCGGCGCTCCGCCTGCTGCCCGCGGCCCTTGGAAAGCCACGTCATCAGCCGGCGCTGCTGCTCCGCCATGGCGTGCTCCACGGGTTCGCCGTCTTGGGACATGGGGGCCTTGAAGAAGCAGCCCAGCGCGTCGATGACGCCGCACTCACCCCGGCGCTTCGCCAGGTCCAGCGTGCGCGCCAGCTCCACGACGAGCGGCGCGGCGAGGATGGAGTCCTTGCAGAGGAAGTTGAGCTTCAGCTGCATGGGCTGCCCGAGGAAGCCCGTCACGTCGATGTTGTCCCAAGCCTCCTTGTTGTCCCCTCGCGGGCGGTAGTACTGGATTTGAACGACGTGGTCCTGGACCTTGTAGCCGAGGATGCTGTCCAGCGCGGCGCCCTTGGTGTCGAGCTTGTTCTGCTTCGACGCCGGGTCGTTGAGGGCCTCTCCGTCGCGGTTGCCCAGGATGTTGGTGGAGTACCAGCCGTCCACGTGCAGCGCGCGGTCGCGCAGCGCGGGCGCGAGCACCGTCTTGAGCAGCGTCTGCCCCGTCTTGCCGTCCTTGCCGGCGATGGGCGCGCCGGTGCGCTTCGCCAGCAGCAGCAGCGCGGGCACGTCCGCGGCGACGCTGGGCGTGAAGTTGGCGAACGGGATGCCGTCCACGATGGCCGCGTACGCGTAGAGCATCGCGGGGCCGATGTCCGGGTCGTTCGCGTCCAGGGCCTTCTCGAAGGCCTCCGGCGTGGCGAACTCCGGGCGGGTGAGGTCCACGGCCTTCTCCGTGGAGGCCAGGTTCACCACCACCACGCGGTCCAGCTTCTGGTCCTGCTTGAAGCGGGCCAGGTCGTCGCGGAGGGCCCGCGCCTGTTCGCGCAGGGTGCGCGCCTTCTTGTCCGCGGTGCCCACGACGTTCTTGCAGAACTTCGCGTTGGAGGCCGCGGGCCACGGCCGCATGCGGCCCAGCGTGGGCGCCACCGCCTCCAGCTGCGCCTCCGTCAGCACGGCGTGGTTGCGCGCCGCGTGCGCCAGGTCGTCCTCGAACAGGTCCCAGCCGCCAAAGGTCAGCTCGCCGTACTCCACCAGCCCCAGGCCCTTCGCATCCGCCAGGGGCAGGCCCCGCGTGTCCACCCGTCCCCGGCGCAGGAGCTCCATGCCCGCCACCGCCGTGGTCGCCACCGCGCCGCCCAGTCCCACCACCGCCACGCCCAACCGCTCGTTGCCCGCCATGTGTGAAGCCCCTCCCCCACCGTTGTGCCCCGTGCTCTCGCGGCGACACCTTGGCGGCGCCCCGGGGTGACGGGAGCCCCGTGGCTGGAAGCGCTTCCTGCGCCCACCCGCTGCGAGAGTTTCGGGAAAGTCCGCACTCCCTGGGGGCTTTCAACTCAGCCCCCGGACGGTGCGAACTGTCGGCTGGTGGAGGACGGTCTCAGACGTGTCGCAGCTTCCAGCCGCCGCGCCGGAAGAGGGCGGCGCTCGCCAGGCCGAGCGCTCCATACGTGACGGCGATGGCGATGAACGCGCCCGAGGGGCCCAGGCCCAGCGGATGGGAGAGGACCCACGCGAGCGGCAGCTGGAGGCCCCAGGAGAAGAGGGCGTTCACCACGGTGGGGGTGGTGGTGTCGCCCGCGCCGTTGAAGGCGTGGGGCAGCACGGTGACGAAGGCGTAGAGGGCCAGGCTGCAGCTGACGATGCGCAGGCAGCGCACGGCGTGCAGGCCCACCTCCGGCTCGGTGGTGAAGCGGTGGATGAGGGGCTCCGCGAAGAGGAGGAAGCCCACCGCCACCACGCCCAGGAACGCGAGCGTGTAGAAGCTGGCGCGCCACGCGGCCCGCTCCGCGCGGTCGGTGTCGCCCGCGCCCAGGCTCTGGCCCACCAGCGTGCCCGCCGCGTGGGACAGGCCCCACGACGGCTGCTGCGCGAAGAGCAGGACGCGCATGGCCAGCGTGTAGCCCGCGAGCGCGGTGCTGCCGAAGGTGGCCACGATGCGCATCAGCACCAGCCAGCTGGACATGCCCAGCAGCGACTGGAGCGTGGCGCCTCCCGACAGCTTCAGCAGCGAGCGCAGCGTGGAGGCCTCCACGCGCAGGTGGCGGCGGCGCAACTCCAGACGTCCGCTGCCCTTGAGCAGGCGGTACACCTGATACAGCACGCCCGTGGAGCGGCCCACGGTGGTGGCCAGCGCGGCGCCGGTGACGCCCATGGCGGGCACGGGGCCCAGGCCGAAGATGAACAACGGCGCGAGCACGATGTTCACGGAGTTGGCCAGCCACAGCGCGCGCATGGACGTGGCCGCGTCCCCCGCGCCGCGCAGGATGGCGCTGATGAGGAACAGCAGCATGATGATGGGGAAGCTGGCCAGCATCAGCCGCGTGTAGCCCGCGCCGTGCTCCACCACGCCGGGCGCGGCGCCCAGGGCCAGGAGCAGCGGACGCGCGAAGTAGCTGCCCGCGAACGCCAGCGGCACGGCCAGCGCGAGCCCCAGGCCCAGGGCCTGCACCGCGGTGCTCGCGGCGCGCTCCGGGTCCTTCTGCCCGATGCGGCGCGCGATGAGCGCGGTGGCGCCGATGGACAGCCCCAGCGGCAGGGTCTGGAGGAGCGTGAGCATGGACTCGGTGAGGCCCACGGTGGCGATGGCGTCCGCGCCCAGGTGCGACACGAAGAGCACGTCCACCAGGGCGAAGACGGACTCCATCACCATCTCCAGCACCATGGGCACGGACAACAGCAGGAAGGCGCGATCCACGGGCCCGGTGGCCAGGTCCTCGGTGGAGCCCTTCAACGCCAGCCACAGGGAGGCAAGGAGGCCCCTGGCTCCAGTGGTGGAGGGGGCGGCGTCCGGGGCGAGGGTTTCAGGCGGGGGTTGCGTCATGGAT
>NZ_RAWC01000250.1:0-12969 GCF_003611685.1 Corallococcus sp. CA049B
AGGGGGACCTGCGCCAGGAGTGCGTCGAGGGGGTTCGGGGTCTTCATCGCCGCTCCGCATACACCAACACGCAGTTGGATGCAGCGCCCGTGGCCGGGTAGAACGGCCCTCCGTCATGCGCCTTCCGCCCCTGAACGTCCTGTTGACCGCCACCGTCCTCCTGGGGACTTCCAGCGCCTGCATCGTGGAGGCCCCCGGTGGGGCCAGCGACCAGGAGCGCCGCGCGGCCACCGTCACCCAGGTGCCCCCGCTGTCCATCCGCAGCGGCGCCAACCTGGGCGGCAAGGTGGAGGTGGTGGGCGCGACCGTGCAGCCGGGCCGCATCCCCGCGGGGGACCAGGCGCGCGTCACCGTCTTCTTCAAGGTGCTCCAGCCGATTGAAGAGGACTACCTCGTCTTCGTGCACGTGGAGGACACGGACGGGCGGATGGAGCGCCTCAACGTGGACCACAAGCCCGCGGGCGGCCTGTACCCCACCACGCAGTGGAAGGTGGGGGAGACGGTGAAGGACGAGTTCGTCGTCGCCCTGCCGCAGGGCGCGTCGCCGCGCGCGGTCAACGTGTGGCTGGGGCTCTGGGAGCCGCGCAACGACAGCCGCCTGCCCATCACCAACCCGGAGGCGGTGCGCAACGACGGCCGGGGGCGCCTGCTGTTGGCGCAGGTCCCCGTGGGCAAGTAACAGGGAAAAAACCGGAGCGGCCCTGTAAGCCGGGTTCTGTCCCCACCCCTTTCGGGATGGGCGGCGAACATTCATCTAGGGCCCTGGTTGCCCAGGGACCTCATCAGCGAGCAACCCGAACGCATGGGACGGGCCATCCCTGTCCCCTTGCGGGGACGCGCTCCTATTGGCTCTTGCTCCAGGTGGGGTTTACCGTGCCGTCCGAGTCACCCCGGACGCGGTGCGCTCTTACCGCACCGTTTCACCCTTACCCGCCCCCTTGCGGGAACGGGCGGTCTGTTTTCTGTGGCACTTTCCTGCGAGTCGCCTCGACTGGCCGTTAGCCAGCACCCTGCCCTCTGGAGCCCGGACTTTCCTCCCGCCATCCATGCCTGCGATGGCCGGCGTTCACCCGGACCGCTCCGGCACTCCGGGGGATACAACAGCCGACCCGGGCGGGTCCACCTTCTGGAAGGGGCGTTGTCGTGCGTCCGCCTTGATGCACCCCGGCGGGTGGGCGTCCGGGGGCCTGTCGGGTTCCCCCGCGCCCGAGCGTCCCGAAGTCCCGCGAGCGGCCTTCGCGGGAGGGAGGGGCGGCATGGAAGCGGTCATCTTCACGGGCATCCAGGGGGCGGGGAAGAGCAGCTTCTACCGGGAGCGCTTCTTCACCACGCACGTCCGCCTGAGCCTGGACATGCTCAAGACGCGGCACCGGGAGAAGGTGCTGCTGCGCGCGTGCCTGGAAGCGAAGCAGCCCTTCGTGGTGGACAACACCAACCCCACGGTGGCGGAGCGCTCCCGCTACATCTCGGCCGCGAAGCAGTTCGGCTTCCGCGTGGTGGGCCTCTACTTCCAGTCGAAGGTCGCGGACGCGCTCCTGCGGAATGATCAGCGCCCGGCGGAGCAGCGCGTGCCGCTGGTGGGCGTGCTCGGGACGTACAAGCGATTGCAGGTCCCCCATCCCGAGGAGGGCTTCGACGCGCTCTTCTTCGTCCGGCTGGGTCCAGACGGTTTCACCGCGGAGGAGTGGCGACGTGAAGTTCGATGAGCTGGACGAGAAGATGCGCGTGTTCGAGACCGCGCATGACCTGTGCGTGCTGCCCGGCGTGTTCATGGTGGCGCGCATCGATGGGCGCGGCTTCACGCGGCTCACGAAGGAGGTGCACGCCTTCGAGCGCCCCTTCGACGTGCGCTTCCGGGACCTGATGGTCGCGACGACCGGGCACCTGATGGACTGCGGCTTCCGGGTCGTCTACGGCTACACGCAGAGCGACGAAATCTCGCTGCTCTTCCACCCGGACGAGGACACCTTCGGGCGCAAGACGCGCAAGCTCAACTCCATCCTCGCGGGCGAGGCGAGCGCGAAGTTCTCGCTGCTCCTGGGGGACCTGGGCACGTTCGACTGCCGCATCTGCGAGCTGCCGAACGCGGGGCTCGTGCGCGACTACTTCCGCTGGCGCAGCGAGGACGCGGGCAGGAACGCGCTGAACGCGCACTGCTACTGGAGCCTGCGCCGCGAAGGGAAGAACGTGGCGGAGGCCACGGCCATGCTCACGCGCCTGTCGGTGGCGGAGAAGAACGAGCTGCTCTTCCAGCGGGGCGTGAACTTCAACGACGTGCCGAACTGGCAGAAGCGCGGGACGGGGCTCTACCGGGAGACGTACGCGAAGGAGGCCCGCGACCCGAGGACGGGTGAGACGCTCCTCGCGGAGCGCCGCCGCCTCAAGGTGGATTTCGAGCTGCCGATGAAGGATGCGTACGACGCCTTCATCCTGTCGTTGCTGGAGGCTGTGGAGCCATAATCCCCGGGATGACTTCGACTTCCTTCCGGGTTCGTTCTGGCGTCGCCCTCGTCGTGTTCATGGCGGGCTGTGGCACCGCGAAAGAGGGGACGGCTCCGCGCATCTCCCGCGTGGAGCCCGTGCCTCCGCCTGAGTCGGTGTGGCTGCCGGCCGGGCGCTTCGAGATGGGTTCACCGGCGGGAGAGCTGGAACGGGATGTGGACGAAGGGCCCCGGACGGAGGCCGCGTTCGAGCGCTTCCAGATGGACGTCACGCCCGTGACGGCGCGGGCCTTCGCGGCGCGACGTGAGCAGGTGCGCGCGAAGGATCCGCAAGCGCGCTGGTGGAGCGACGCGGAGACCCCGAGTGAGTGGCTCGGCCGCTGCAACCTGGACTCCGAGCGCACGGATCATCCCATGAACTGCGTGGACTGGCGCGCCGCGCGGGCCTACTGCGAACTCGTCGGAGGTGCACTGCCCACGGAAGCGGAGTGGGAATACGCCGTGCGTGCCTCGACGACCTCCGCCTTCTGGTGGGGGGAGTCGTTCGACACGGAGCACGTGGTCGGCTCGGTGTCGTGCGGGTCGCGGGGTTGCCTGGGCGCCACGGCTCCGGTGGTCCACGCCGGGCCGCGGTGCAACGGCTGGGGGCTTTGCGACATGGCCGGGAACGTGTGGCAGTGGACCGCCACCGGCTATCAGGAACGGCTGGGCGAGGACGCGCCTCCCGAACCTTCCGGCGTGCCGGAGAAGCCGGTCCACCGTGGAGGCTCCTGGCTCAATCACCTCCCTGGCCTGTTCCGGTCCGCGCACCGCGGCCTCGCCTATCCGAAGAACGGCCTGACAGGGGTGGGGTTCCGCTGCGTGCACCGGCCCTGAGCGACTCGGCGTCGGAGGGAAGCGGCACTCGGGGTGTCATGGAGCCAGTCCTTCCCTCCGGGTCCGTATGCTCTGGAGTGCAGTGGTCCACGGGGTCGTGAGGCACTGTCCTACCCGGGGCGGGGGATTGCGCGTGTTCGCCCGGGTGCCGCAGGATTCGCGCTCACGCGCCCGGGTGCCTTCGCGGCACGGCGCGACGGTTTCGAGGGGGACACCCATGGTCATGTTTGGTTCGAGGCTCTACGGCAAGGTCGATGAGATCCCTGGCCTGGGCTACGTGGCGACGAAGTTCGGTCACATCAACTTCGTGCCGCTCATCCCGCTGGAGGGCTGGCTCGTCACGGCCGAGGAGGGCAATGGCTGGCGCGGGCAGGCCATCGCCATGAGCGGCAAGTCCGTGCTCGTGGCGTGGGCGCGCATGCTGTTCATCGTCGCGGGGCTTGGCTCACTGCTCTTCGGCTTCCTGGCCTTCACGAATCTCGAGTCGACGAATGCCATCCTCCTGGGCCTGCTCGGACTGGCCTGCATTGGCGGCCTCATCGCTTCGTACAAGTGGAGGTGGGTGACCCACGCGTCGCCGGAGCGCGCGCTGGAGATCGCCCAGGAGGCGGGGATCAGCGTGGAGGGCCTGGCGCAGCTGCGCCGCCTGTACGCTCCGGAAGCCGCCACCGTCGCCGCGCCCGCGCAGCCGTGGACGCCGCCGGAGTCCTAGTCCGCCGTTCGCCGAAACGCCTTGGGTTCTCCTCGCATGAGTCATGTCGTTGGCATCGATCTGGGCACCACGCACTCCCTGGTGGCAGCGCTCGACGGCGCGGGCCGTCCCAACCTCCTGACCAACAGGTTGGGGCAGCGCCTCACGCCGTCGGTGGTGGGGCTGGACGCGGAGGGGCGGCTCCACGTGGGCGAGTCCGCGCGAGCGCAGCTGCTCGTGCATCCGGAGCGCACCATCGCGGAGGTGAAGCGGCGCATGGGCCGCGACCTGCCGGTGACGCTGGGTGACCGGCGCTACAGCCCCACGGAGATCTCCGCGCTCATCCTGCGTGCGCTGCGCGAGGACGCCGAACGGGCGCTGGGCGGCACGGTGACGGAAGCCGTGGTCACGGTGCCCGCCTACTTCAGCGATGCGCAGCGGCAGGCGACCAAGGACGCGGGGGAGCTGGCGGGGCTCAAGGTGGAGCGGCTGCTCAACGAGCCCACCGCCGCGGCGCTCGCGTACGGCGTGAACCACCTGGACGCCGAGCAGTACGTGCTGGTGTACGACCTGGGCGGCGGCACGTTCGACGTGTCGGTGCTGGAGATGTTCCAGGGCGTGCTGGACGTGAAGGCCTCCGCGGGCAACAACCAGCTGGGAGGCAGTGACTTCGACCAGGCGCTGGCCGCGTGGCTGGGCGCGGAGTTCGAGCGCGCCCACGGCGTGTCGCTGGCCGGGAACCTGGCGGCGCAGGTGCGGCTCAAGGCCGCGGCGGAGGCCGCGAAGATCGCGCTCACGTCCGTGGAGGCCACGCCGGTCATCGTGCCGTTCCTCGCGCCGGGCCGGGGTGGCACGCCCGCGTCGCTGGAGGTGGAGGTGACGCGCGCGAGGTTCGACGCGCTGATTATGGACCTGGTGCGCTCCACGCTCGAGCCGATGGAGAGCGCGCTGAGGGACGCGAAGCTGGCGAAGAAGTCCATCGCGGAGGTGGTGCTGGTGGGCGGCAGCTCGCGCGTGCCGCTGGTGCGCCGGCTGGTCGCTGAGTACTTCGGGCGCGAGCCCCGCGACGGCGTGCACCCCGACGAGGCGGTGGCGCTGGGGGCCGCGTTGCAGGCGGGGTTGAAGACGGGCGCGGTGAGCGCCGCGCACGGCATCATGATCACCGACGTGTGTCCCTTCACGCTGGGCGTGGAGGTGCAGGCGTCGGTGGGGCGCGAGCGGGTGGGCGGAGTGTTCTCGCCGCTCATCCCGCGCAACACGACGGTGCCGGTGTCGCGCACGGAGACCTTCGCCACGACGGCGGACGGGCAGCGCGCGGTGGAGATCCGCGTGTTCCAGGGCGAGGCGCGGCTGGTGAAGGACAACCTGCTGCTGGACGCGTACACGGTGGAGGGCGTGCCGCCCGGGCGCGCGGGGACGGAGAAGGTCGCGGTCACGTTCACGTACGACATCAACGGCATCCTCGACGTGACGACGCGGGTGGTCTCCACGGGCAAGGAGGCCACGCTGGTGG
Organism: Corallococcus sp. CA049B; assembly: GCF_003611685.1. NCBI lineage: Bacteria > Pseudomonadati > Myxococcota > Myxococcia > Myxococcales > Myxococcaceae > Corallococcus > Corallococcus sp. CA049B. The sequence goes on from NZ_RAWC01000250.1 coordinate 5,522, forward strand.
TGGACAAGCGCTCGCAGCGCCTGGGGCCGGAGCAGCGGCTGGAGGCGAAGGAGCGGCTGGCGCGTGAATGGGGCGCGGCCCCTGTGACGGCGACGCCGCTGTCCGCCCCCGCGTCTCCAGAGGCTGACGCGGACGCATTGTTGAACGCGGCGACCGAACGGATCGCGACCGCACCGGCGAATGTGCGTCCCCGGCTGGAATCGCTGTGCAATGCCTTGCGCGAGGCCCGCGCGAAGGGCGACCGGGGGGCCGCCGCCCGTCTGGACGCCGAGCTGACCGACCTGTTGTTCGACCTGGGCTGAGCGCGCGCATGCTGCTGACCGAGCTCAAGCGTGCGGTGGTGCTGCGTCCGTCCGAGCCCTCCGAGCGGTTGGCATTGGCCGAAGCGCTCTTTCAGGAGCGCGACTTTCGCGGCGCCGCGGAGCACGCACGCAAGGCATTGGACCTGGGCGGAGGTGGGCCCTCGCGCCGCCTTTTGTGTGCAGCCCTGGCGCGCGACGGCAAGCGGACGGAAGCGCTGAAGATGCTGGAGACGGCCGTTCGCGAAGCGCCTCGCGATGCGTCCCTGCGCGCGGAGTTGATCACCTTCCTGGAGGAGGAGCGGCCGGACGACGCGCTCGTGCATGCGTTCGAGGCCACCGAAGCCGCGCCCGGTGAGCTGGAGGCCTGGCGCGCCGCCATCCGTCTGTGCGAGCGCACGAACCGGCCTACCGAAGCCATGCCCGCGCTCAGGCGGGCCCGTCTCCTCGCGCCGGAGGATCCGCGTCTCGCGGAGTCGGTGCTCGGCGCTCGCACGGCGCTAGGACTTCCGGCCAGCACCGCCATGCTGGACGCGCCCCCCCTGGAGCAGGCCGCGCAGGCCCTCAAGTTGCCCACGGCGCGTGCCGCGCTCTCCGAGGCGAAGCTCGACGCCGCCGTCGAAGCGCTCTGCCGGGGCGCGCTCGCGGAGGTGAAGCGGCAGCTCGTCATCGCACCCGCGGCGACCCGGACCCACGCCGCCGCGGCCCTGCTGCGCTCGGAGTTGCTGTGGCTGGAGGGACGTCCCGCCGCCCAGGTCGAAGAGGCCCGTCGCGCCGCGCTCGACATGACGGGGGCGCCGGGGGCCGCTGCCCTGCGCCTGGGAGACCTTCGGCTCGAAGCTGGAGCGCTGGACGAGGCACAAGCGCTCTATGCCCGTGCAGCCGCGAACGGAGAGTCCCTGGCCGCGACGGGCCGCGAGGCCGAAGTCGCCGAACGTCGCCGTCTGCTGGCGCGTGACCTGCCCGCGGTCGGACGCGTGGGCGTGCTCGGTTGGCATCCAGGAGGCGGGCATGTCTCGCCGCTGGAGGCGATCGCGGTGCCCGGGCGCGGCGTGCTGCGGTGCAGTGGCCGCGTGGGGCCCGAAGGGCAGGAGGCCGCGGACGTGGCCTTCAGCGTGGTGCGTGCCCGCGCTCCCGCGCTGAGCCTGGGCACGCTCACGACCCGTTACGACCTGCACCTGCACTACACCGACACGGAGGTCGGCAAGGACGGCCTGTCGTCCGGGCTCGCGCTCTCGCTGGCGGGCCTCTCCGCGTACACGCAGCGCCCGTTGCCCGCGCGGCTGGCCGTGACGGGCGAACTGACGCTGAACGGTGAAGTGCGGCGCGTGGGCGGCGTGCACGAGAAGTTGGTGGCCGCGTACCTCGAAGGCATGCGCGTGGTGCTGCACCCGCGCCGCAACCTGGACGACGTGGCGGCGCTGCCGCCCGAAGTGTCCGGGCGCCTGCGATTGATCGCGGTGGACAGCTTGGATGAGGCGTGGCGGCTCGTGAACGCGGCCGTGAACACGCCAGGACTGGAGCGACGGTGAACAACGAGCCCCGCCAGAACCCCTACGAGGTGCTGGGCGTCGAGAAGGACGCGGAAGCCCGCGCCATCAAGAAGGCGTACTTCGAGCGCGTCCGGCAGAACCCGCCGGAGACGCATCCGGAGGAGTTCCGGCGCCTGCGCGAAGCGTACGAGCTGCTCTCCGACCCCGAGGCACGCCAGGCCTTCGACGCGAGCGCCGCGCAACAGGCGGACGGTCCGGAGGCGGCGAAGAGCGCCGCCCTCCAGGAGGCCATCAACCTGTTCGAGGCAGGTGACAAGGTCGGGGGCCGCCGGCTCCTCACCGAGCTGCTCAACGAAAAGCCGGACCTCCACGACGCGCGGATCCTGCTGGGCCGTCACTTCCTCTACGAGGGAGACGCCAAGGAGGCGTTGGCGGAGTTCGACGCCCTGCTCGCGCGGGCACCGGACCACTGGCAGGGGCACCTGCAACGGGGCTGGGCGTTGCTCCGCCTGGAGCAGATGAAGGAAGCCGCGGATGCCTTCTGGCGCGCGGGCAAGCATGGCCCGTCGGAAGTGGGCCCGCGCGTGGCGCTGGCGGACTGCCTGGAGGCGATGGGGCAGGTGGCGGACTCGCTCAAAGTGCTCGAAGAGGCGCAGTCGCTGCCCGGCATCTCGCGGATGGACGTGCTCGCCCTCAAGGTGCGGCGCATCGCGACGATGCTGGAGTTCGGCCAGGACGCCAACGCCGAGAAGGAGCTGGAGCAACTGGACGCCGAGCTGCCGGAGAGCGCGGACCCCGAGCTGCGCCGCTGGACCGGAGGCCAGCTCTCCTCGGCCGCCGCGCATCTCTTCTCCCAGCAGAAGTCCAAGGGCGCGAACCAGCTGCTCGCGTTCGGCCGGCGCTTCAACCCGGAGAGCGCCACCGAGGTCGCGTATCCGACGCGCGTCATACTGGACGTGGACGCGCTGCCGCCGGTCACCCGCGAATGGCTGCACGCGGAGGCCGAGCGGGCCGACGGCTGGCGCGCCGTGATGACCTGGGTGATGCCGGCCATCCTCACGTTGGCCGCCGCCGCCGCCACGTCCTTCCTCCTGGCCTTCATCTACTTCGGCATCTCCGAGCGCGATGTCTGGGATTGGGCCGGGTGCGCGGTCTTCGCGGCCGTCTTCTGCGGCGTCACCTGGGCCCTGGCGCGCAGGCTCCTGCGGGTGATGGCGAACCCGTATGGGCGCTTCAACACCGTCCATCCCCTGCACCTCATCCAGGTGGCCATCGACCGCATCACCGTGTGGCCGCTCGTGCACCTGCAGGACCTGCAGTTGGTGAACCGCCATGTCAACGGCGCCTACCAGTTCACGGCCATCGAGATGCGCTTCAATGACAAGCGCATGACCCTGCCGGTGCACGGCAGGGAGAAGGCGGAGGCGCTGGCGCAGGAGTTGATCGCCCGGCGGCGGCGCGTCTTGGAGTTGCTGGGCCGGGGCATGCTGGACGCGGAGAGTGGGGTGGAACACCTGCCTCCGGCGCTGCTGGCGCGAGCGGACAAGAAGGGCCGCGTGCGAGCGGAGAACGCACGCTCGCCCTGGCCCGGAGTGTTCGCCGCCGCGGGCGTGGGCGTGCTGCTGGTGGCCGGGGCCGTGTGGCCGCAGAGGCAGACCGCGGCGGCACATGCCTGGACGCGAGTCGCAGCCCAAGGGGACCTGTCCTCCATGCTCGAGTCCCTCCGCGAGCGCCCCGACCCCCGCTTCGCCCCGAAGCTCCAGGCGAGGGTGGACGCGGAGCTGGACAAGGCGCGTGCACGGCTCGAGGCGCGGTTGGAGCCGGGCAGCGCCGCGGCGCCGTCCCGCGCGTTCTTCACGCACCTGCTCGATGCCGTCTCGCGCAACCACAGCCGCCGCGTCACCGTGCAGTGGGAGGCGCCTGCCGGGAAGCGGACGTCGCCCCGGGACGACCCTTCGGAGCTGCTCGTCAGCGCATGGCAACGGACGGTGGATGAAGCGCTGGGACGTGGCGTGCTCGTGGTGGACGGAGGACGGGGGCTGCCCGTGGACGGCCCGCCCTTGCTCTCCCTGCACGTGAAGGAGGGGGGCGGTGGCTCGCCGTCCCAGCGCGTCTGGTCGGTGAAGCACGAAGGCCTGGACGTGCCGGTGCCGCCGTTGGAGCTCGTGGCCGACGCGGCGGATCCGCGCGCCTCCGAGGTCCTCTTTCGCGGGTGGGTGGACCGCTGGCACCTGCCCGGTGCTGGAAATCGCCGCCCGCTGTTGCTGACCGCTTCGACGCTCGTGCAGGAGGCCCGGCCGTGAGTGCACCTTCGACTTCTCCCCTCCGGGGCTGGCTGTTGCTGGGCGGCATCGGTGTCTGCGCGCTCGGCATCGGGGCCGCGACCCGGACCCTCAACGCCGATGCGAAGGTGGTCTTCGTCAACGGGTTGGACGTGCCGGTCACGGTCACCGCGGGCTCCGCGCACTTCACGATCGGGGCGAACTCTCACCACAGGTGGCAGCTGCCCATTGGCCCGTTGGAGGTGGACATCCAGGGGAAGCAGGGCCGGCTGTCGCAAGAGACGGTGCTCCTGACGGGCGAGGAAGGCCTCTTCGTCTACAACGTGCTGGGCGCCGCGCCGCTCTACAAGACGACGGTCACCTACTCGGTGAACCGGCCCTCCTCACAGTCGGACGCCCCGCCCCGGGTGCTGGCGGGCACGACCTTCCAGCACGTGGGGCGTGTCGACTACATGCTCACCGAGCCGCCAGAGCGCATCACCATGCGCAAGGAGGACGGCAGGTCCACCATGCGCACCCATCTGGGGCGGGCGAAGGGGGGATGGAAGTCGAGCTACGGCTGGCTGATGTCCCTCCACCGAACGGAGGATGCAGCCCGCCTGACGGAGGGCATCTGGAAGGCCCTGCCGGATACCCCGGAGGTGGAGTACGCGGCCACCGCCGCGAAGCTCATGGCCGCGCGAGAGGAGGGACTTCTCGCGTCGCTCGCCGCCTCGCGAGCCCATCGCGACGCGAATCCCGAGGACATGGACGTGCAGCGGATGTGGATGCACGACATGCGCCGCGCCGGACGCATTGACGATGTCCGGGCCCATTACCAGGCCGCGGTGGAGCGCGAGCCCGGCTCGCTGCTCCTGGGCATCCTGCTCGCGCGCCTGGAGCCGGAGCCCGCGGGGACGGAGCGGCTGAATGCGCTGATGCGCGACCACGCTGGGGAGCCGCTCCTCCGTAGGGCATTGGCGGTGCGCCACACGCGCCAGCAGCGTTGGGCGGAGGCGCTCCCGTTGCTGGAGGCGATGGAGCAGGGGGACCCCGACTACGCGCGCTACCTGAGCACGCATGTGGAGACGCTGGTGGCCCTGGGCCGCCGCAAGGAGGCGGCGCGCAAGCTGTCGGAGCATCTGCTGCGGCTCAAGGATGAGATGGACCGGCTGGACCTGAACGACGTGCTGCTCTACGCGAGGGTGGTGGGGCACGCTTCGCAGGAAGGTTCAGCGAACGAGGCGATGCGGCAGCTCGTCGAGAACGCCCAGAAGGACCGGCCGGAGGGAATCGTGGCCGTGTGGCTCGCGGCTTCGCTCGGGCAGCAGGTGGACGCGGAGAAGCTGCGCGCGGTGCCTCCGGAATATGGGCTCGCGGGCGCGGCGCGGGTGTTGATGGCGCTCGCCGAGGAGCCCGAGTTCGCCGCGAGGGCCGCCGCCAGCGCAGACTTCCTCGGCTTCCGCCAGCTCGACACGGAGACGGGCATTTTGCTGGCAGCGGAGTTCGAGAGGCTCGGGGACGCCGCGCTCGCGGTGAAGATGCTGGACGTCTCCAACGCGGACCTGGGCTACGGCGAGCTGCAGGACGTGCTGCGCGGCAAGCTGCCGGTGGACTCCCTCACGACGCTGGACTGGGGCGAGCGGGCCGCGCTGCACCTGGTGCTCGCGCGCCAACTGGACGCCCGGGGCCAGGACTCCAAGGCGGCCTACGCGCTCGTGAAGAAGGCGGTGCTGCTGCCCGGCGCGGTGAGCATCGCGCTCCAGAACTGGGACCGCCCCAAGGCGTCCAACGCCGTGGCGGGGGACTCGGTGCCCTGACGCGGGCTACATCCGCTCGTCAATCGCCCGGTTGCTCATCTCGTCCGCCTCCGCGTTCTGCGCGCGGGGGACGTGGGCGAGCTTCACCTTGCCGAAGGTGGCCAGCAGCTTCTGCGCCTCCTGGAACAGGGGCTTCAGCGTGGGGCTCTTCACCTGGTATTTCCCACCCAGCTGACGGATGAGCAGCTCGCTGTCCGCGAACACCTCCACCTCGCGGGCGCCCAGGCTCTTCGCGTGCTGCAGGCCGATGAGCAGGCCCATGTACTCGGCGTAGTTGTTCGTCTGGTGCCCCAGGAACTTGCCCAGGCGCGCCACCACCGCGCCCTCGGCGTTCATCAGCACCGCTCCCGCGCCCGCGGGGCCCGGGTTGCCTCGCGCCGCTCCGTCCGAATAGACGCGCACGCGGTTCAGCGCTCCTCCCGCCGCGGGCGTCACGACCTCGATGCCTTGCATCGTGGACTCGGACGCCGTCCGCGAGGCGGGCTCCTCGGCCTCGCGCGGACCGCCGCCCAGCTGCCCGGCGGCTTCGTCCAACAGCTGGCCCAGGTGCTCGCGGGTGAGCCCACGAAAGGCTCGCACCGTCGCCGTCAGCGGCTCCTCACGGGCGATGTGACGGAGAACGTCGACGAGCGAAGGGGTCGGCATGGGGAAGGGGACCGAAGAGATGCGCCGCCGCTACTTCTCGGCGGTGTCCTTCGGCTCCTGCAGCGCTTCGACGGCGAAGATGATGCGGTTGCACGAGGGGCACACGTCCGTGCCCAGCGAGGTCCGCAGCATGTTGTACATCTGCGGGGGCAGGTTCATGTTGCAGCCCTGGCAGGTGCCCGCCACCACGCCCACCATCGCGGGCAGCTTCTTCTTGCGGATGACCTCGTAGCGGCGCAGCAGGGTGGCATCCACGTTCGCGGCGACTTCCGCGCGGCGCCCCTCCAGCTGCTTCACCTGGGACTCGGACTCGCCCAGCTTCCCGCGCAGCTCCGTCATCCGGCCCGACAGGCCCTGCTGCTTGGTGGCGTAGTCCGCCTCCTTGCCCTTGATGGCCTCGCGAGCGCCGCCCAGCTCCTTCACCTTCTCCGTGAGCGCCTCGGATTGGGTGAGGATGCCCTTCTTCGCGATGTCGATTTCGCGAGCGAGCGCCGAGTACTCACGGGTGGAGCGCTGGTCGGACAGGCGCGCTTCCCACTTCTTCACCTTGTCCTTCTCGTCCGTGATGTTCTGCTCGAGCAGGGCCTTCTGCTTCTCGAGGTCGGCGACGCGTGTCCGCTCGGCCTCGATGCCATTGCGCGCGACCCCCAGCTCCCGCTCCAGCTCGGAAATCTGACGGGGGTGCACGTCCGCCGCCTTCCGGAGCGAGGCGACCTCGAGGTCCACCTTCTGCAGCTCCGCCAAGGCCTTCAGTTTCTCCCGCAAGTTGCTGCCTCCCACACGGCCGCACCGACGCGCGGCTCGGCTCTTGTACCAACAAGGGTGCTGGGGTTCCAACGCGTAAATGGGGAAGCCTCCATCCCCGTGTTCCCCGCCTGCCCCTTGAGCGTTTGAATCCGCTTCACGCACCCGTTAGACGGGGCACGTGTC
>NZ_RAWC01000251.1:0-12963 GCF_003611685.1 Corallococcus sp. CA049B
CGGGAGGGGTGGGCTTTGACGGCGGGGGCCCTGCTTGCCATCGTTCCGCCCCTGTGCGTCCACCGTCCGTCCGTGCCCTGCTCGTCGTGCTGCTGTTGCCCCTGACCGGCCTCGCGGGCCCCGGGGCCGCGTCCAAGAAAGCCCAGAGCCGCGCGGAGGCGGACACCGTGCTCGCCCAGGTGGCCAACGGCGCCGCCGTGCCCCCCGCCACGTCGCGCCTGCGCTTCCTGCGCCAGGAGGCCTACGCGGCCGAGGAGATTGGCCCGATGCTGCGCACCACCTACGAGGAGCGCACCCGCCGCAACCTCGTGGCGCTGCTGGCGTCGCTGGGCGCGCGCACGGGAGAGGCCACGCTGGTGAAGCTGGCGTCGGACGGCGACAGCACGGTGCGCATGTACGCGGCGCAGGGGCTGGCCCGGCTGGGCAGCCGCAACACCGCCGCCGTGCTGCCGCTGCTCCAGGACAAGAGCAGTGGCGTGCGCCGCGAGGCCGCGCGGGCCCTGGGGGCGTCCAAGAACCCGAAGATGGGCAAGCCGCTGATGGCCGCCGCGAAGGACGAACAGGAGCTGGAGGTCCGCGCGGCGCTGCTGGAGGCCGTGGGCGCGACCGGTGACGCGAAGCAGAAGGCCGCGCTCAAGGCGTACCTGGACAGCGATTCGGAGAGCACGCGCTTCGCCGCGGCCCGGGGCCTGTGCCGGCTGGGCGCCCCGGAGGGCTTCGCCTTCGCGCAGAAGCTCCTGGGCAACACGGACAAGTTCGTGCGCCGCCAGGGGCTGGTGCTCTTCGAGGGCGTGCAGGCGAAGAAGGCCAGCCCCGTGCTGACGCCGCTGTTGAAGGACGCGGACCGCACCCTGGCCGCCACCGCCGCGCGCGTGCTGTACCAGGGCGGCGATGCCGCGTCGCTGGACTGGCTGGTGCTCGCTTCGTGGAACGCGAAGGGTGAAGAGAAGCTCGTCTACGAGAAGGAGCTGGAGACGCTCCAGCTCGCGGATGACCGCCGCAAGGCCATCCTGCGCAAGGCCGGGGTGGCGCCGTGAGCGTGTGGGGTGTCTGCGCGCTCGCGCTCCTGTCCCAGGCTCCCGCGAAGACCCCGGCCCCGCCGGACGTGCCTCCGGCGGCGGCCCCGGTGGCTCCGCCCGTGCGGGAGAACGGGTGGAGCGCGCTCACGCCCGAGCAGCGCGCGGCCCTCATCGCCGACAAGGCCGAGTCCCCGCTGGCGGAGCGCCTTCTGGGCATGAGCGAGAAGTTCCTCGACACGCCCTATGTCCTGTCGCCGCTGGGGGAAGGGCAGGGCGTGGACCCCGACCCCACCTTCCGCCTGGACGCGGTGGACTGCCTCACCTTCGTGGAGGAGTCGCTGGCCCTGGGCCTGGCGAAAGGCGAGCCGGAGGTGCCGGCGCTGCTGGAGCGGATCCGCTACGCGAGCACGCCCACCTACGAGGACCGCAACCACCTGATGGAAGCGCAGTGGCTGCCCAACAACATCAAGAAGGGCCTGCTGGTGGACGTGACGCGCAGGTACGCGAAGGCGGACACCGTCTCCGTCACCAAGACGCTCACCGCGCGCACCTGGCAGTCGAAGTCGTCCATGGCGCTGCAACTGCCCCGCGAGCGCCAGCCCGTGGGCACCTTCACCCTGGACATGATTCCGTTGGACAAGGTGCTCGAGCACGCGCGCGGCGTGGCGTCTGGCACCATCCTCGTCGTGATGCGCGAGGACCTGCCGCTGAAGGCCACGCGCATCACCCACCTGGGCTTCGTGGTGCAGAAGAAGAAGCGCACGTATCTGCGCCACGCGTCCAGGGGCGGCTACAACCGCGTGGTGGACGAGGACCTGGAGACGTTCCTCGCCCGCAACGCGCGCTACGACAAGTGGAAGGTGACGGGCGTGAGCCTCTTCGAGGCCCGGCGTCCGCCCGCCACGCTCGCGTCCCAGCCCGCGCCCGCGCAAGGCAGCGCGGACGTGGGCACGCCCTGACGGCACAAGGCCGCTAGTACGCCGGGGGCGGGCTGTTGCCGGCCTGGGCCTGGCGCGCCCGCTCGTCCTCGAGCTCCTCTTCCTCCGCCGCGCGACCGGCCTCGTCCGCGTAGGTGCGCGCCTGGATCTTCTCCTCCTCCAGGAGCAGGGCGGCGCGGGCCTGCTCGGTGTCCGGCACCAGCAGCTCCCACCAGGGCAGCAGGTTGCCCGTGGTCAGTTCGTCCACCACGCCCGAGCGGCCGGGGCGCACGATGAGCGGGATGCGGTGCTCCTCCAGCACGTCCACGAAGACCTGGGCCGTCACGGGATCGTCCGCGACGCCCGCCCTCACGAAGCGGCGTTGATCCAGCTCATGAGGCAGGGGCAACCCCCGCTCGTGCATCTCCTCGGCGGAGACGAGCGGTGGGTGGTTGGGGCAATCCGTGCAGTCCACGACACTGTCCTGATACTCCGAGCCACACCGTGCGCAGTACCTCATGGGGCCCTCCTGGGCGATGGCTGGAATGTTAGGAACGGCTCGCGCGGATGGCAGGCTGTGCGCCGCGCGAATTTCCGTCAGTGCCGCGCCGCGTCTCCCAGCTCGCCCACCATGCGGCTCAGGCGCTCCACGTCGATGGGCTTGCGCAACACGGCGTCGCAGTAGTCCGCGCCCTCCACCTGCGCGTAGCCGGAGACCAGGACGACGCGGGCCCTGGGCTCGCGCTCCTTCACCTGCTGCGCCAGCTCCGTGCCGTTCATTCCGGGCAGGGATTCATCCGTCACGACGACGTCGGGGTGCGTGGCCTCGAACGCCTTCAGGCCCGCCACCCCGTCCGACGCGGTGGTGACCTCGAAGTCGTCCTCCAGGAGCTCCGCCAGGAGTTCCCGGCTGTCCCCGTCGTCCTCCACCAGCAGGACCTTGATTCGCTCGCCATCCATGCGACTAGAGCAACCCGGTGCCGCGCGGGATTCGTCCAACGCGCCCCGGTCGCGGTGACGTCCGGCCGGCTGCTTCGGGGGAGGGCAGGCGGGAAGGCTTGCGACAGCCCCTCACGGGCGGGCGTGGGACTGCCCATGTTTGTGCCCGGAGGTGAATCCATGAAGGTGCAGCTGCGGGGAGTGCATCTGGGGCTGACGGACAACCTGAAGCAGTACGTGGACACGCATCTGGTGGCGCATATCGAACGGTTCGCCGAGGACGAGGCGTCGGAGATCGAAATCGCGCTCGTGGACATCAACGGGCCCAAGGGAGGCGTGGACAAGGAGTGCCGGGTGACGGTGCGCATGCCGGGCATGGAGTCCGTGCACGTGACGGAGACGTCGGAGACGCTGTTCCAGGCCATCGACGCAACGCGTGACCGCCTGGAGAAGGCCATCAAGCGCGCGGTGGAGCGCCGTCGCCAGGGCACGGGGAACAGCGGCATGCCGTTCGACCTCAACGCCGACGCGACGAACTACTAGCAGCAGCCGGCCGGCCATATCGGCCGTGACAGACCGAAGGGCCCGGGAATTCCGGATGCCAGCCAGGCATCCGGCCCCCGGGTTCCTTCGGGCCAGTTCCTTGCTGGGGTCGAACGGTGGACGCTATAAGCGGACCCCTCACCCCTGGGCTAAAGGACGGCGATGGTCCGCCTCAAGTTCCTGCTGTTCGCACTCCTGGTCCTCGGACTGGGCCTGGCTCACCTCCCGACGCTGTCGGCGCCTCAGGGTGCTCGCGCGGTGGAAGGTGCGGCACTCCAGGCCGCGTCGGGCACCGGCGAGGTCGCGCGTCGCGTGGATGCACGCCGCGCCGAAGTGCAATCCCTGGCGCTGAAGCTCGCCGGCAGCCCCCAGGTGGCCGCCGCCGTGCGCGCGCTGACGCCCGCGCCCGCGCCGAAGTCTCCGCGCGACCGCTACGGTTCGTCGAAGGACGCGGAGGAGCCGGCCGGCATGCTGCCGCTCACCGCGGAGCGCTTCGGCGCGCTGCGCACCGCCGCGGAAGCCGGTCTGCCCCAGGAGCTCCAGGGCGCGGTGGTGGCGGTGGTGGCCGGCGACGCGGTCTTCCATGCGCGCGCTGGCGCCGAGCCTTCCTCGGACACCCCAGCGCTGGACGTCGCGGCGCTCGCCAGGGCGGGCACGTCCGTGGTGGACGCCTTCGGGGCGCCGCACGTGTTCGCGTCCGTGCCGCTCGCGTGGAGCGGTGAGGCGACTCCTGCTCCGGCGGTGACGCTGGTGGTGGGCGCGCCCCTGGCCGCGGAGGCCGCGCTGCAGGGCGCGCTGGATGCGTCCGGCGCGGCCGCGGTGGGGCTGGTGCAGGGCGACAAGGTGGTGGGCGGCGTGGGCGAGAAGAAGGAGAAGCTGGAGGGCTCGCTGCCCCGGCTGACGGCGGGTGCGAAGGACACGGTGCTGGACTCGGGTTCGCTCCAGGCGCTGGGCCCGGTGCAGCTGCCCGCCTTCACGCGCGGCGACGCGATGGGCGGCCAGGCGCCGCTGCTCGTGGGCTCGCGCCAGGCGCTGGCGGGCACGCCGTATGAAGTCGTGGTCCTCGCGGGCACGGCGGCGACGCTGGCTCCGCTGGCCGCGTACCAGAACACCGCGCTGCTCGCGCTCGCGGGCCTGTTCGTGCTGAGCCTGGTGTGGACGGCGCTGATGGGCGGGGGCAAGAAGGCCTCCGAAGAGGAGACCGTGTCGGGCGGTTCGGACACGCTGGGCTGGGGTGCGGCGATGGCCGCGCAGCAGTCCGCGCCCGCCGCGCAGCCCGTGGCCCACACGTCGCCGCCGGCTCCGGCCGCCGTGGCGCCCGTGGCCGCGGATCCGTTCGCTTCGAGCGCTCCCGCGGAGCCCCTGTCCAACCCGTTCGGGTCGGCCGCTCCCGCGGAGCCCTTGTCCAACCCGTTCGCCTCGGCCGCTCCGCCGGCCGCGGATCCGTTCGCGGGCGCGGACGCGTTCCCCTTCCCGGGCACTCCGGCTCCGGCCGCGGATCCGTTCGCGATGCCTCCTCACCAGGCGGATCCGTTCGCGATGCCTCCTCACCAGGCCGCCGCGCCGTCGCCGTTCGGGGCGCCGCCCCAGGCCGCCGCGCCGCTGGCGGATCCGTTCGCCGGGGTGGAGTCGTTCCCGTTCCCCTCTCCGCCCGCGGCCCATCCGCCGCCGGCCGCGGAGCCGTTCGCGCCGCCTCCGGCGTACGCGCAGGGGGGCGCGATGCCCTTCGAGCACCCGGCCGAGCCCATTGCCCCGGCGGCGCCGCGTCACGCCGCGTTCGCCTTCGAGGATCAGCCCACGGCGGCGTACTCGCTCCAGCAGGCGGCCAATCCGTTCGCGCTGGCGGCGGCGCAGTCCTCCGAGCCGGAGTCCCCGGAGACGACGCGCGTGGCGGCGATTCCGCGCGAGCTGCTCCAGGCCAGCACCCGGCCCACGTCGGAGGCCATCCCGATGCCGGCTCCTCGCTCCAACGCGGTGCCGCTGCCCATGCCGGGCAGCAACGGCGCGGCGGCGGCGCTGTCGGAGGAGCAGCACTTCCAGGACGTCTTCCGCGAGTTCGTCACCACGCGCGAGCGCTGCGGTGAGCAGGCGGACGGCCTGACGTACGACAAGTTCGTGCAGAAGCTGCGCAAGAACAAGGAGCAGCTCGTCACGAAGTACGCGTGCAAGACGGTGCGCTTCCAGGTCTACGTGAAGGAGGGCAAGGCCGCCCTCAAGGCGACGCCCGTCAAGGACTGACGGCCGCGCGCCACCGGGTGGTGCCCGAAGGCCCGGGACCTCTTCCACGAGGTGCCGGGCCTTCCTACATGGGGGTCAGCTCGCGCGGGGGAGCACGACGCTGAAGCGGGCGCCCTGGCCCGGCTCTCCGCCGACCTCCAGCCGTCCGCCGTGCTCCTGGAGGATGCGCGCGGCGATGGCGAGCCCCAGGCCGGTGCCGCCGTCCTTGGTGGTGAAGTAGGGCTCGAAGATGCGGGCGCGGTGCTCCAGGGGGATGCCGGGGCCTTCGTCCTCCACCTCGACGATGGCGTCCGCGTCGGTGCCCTTCACGCGCACGCGCAGCGCGCCGCCCTTGCCCGTCATGGCTTCTTCCGCGTTCTTCACCAGGTTGACGAGCACCTGGGTGAGCTGGTCGCGGTCCGCGCGGGCCACCACGCCCGTCTGGAGCGCGGGCACCAGCTGGATGCCTTCGGGGGGCGCGGCGTACAGCGACAGGACACTCTGGGTCAGCTCGCCCAGGTCCACCGGGGCGAGCTGGGGCTTGGGCAGGCGCGCGAAGCGGCTGAACTCGTCCACGATGCGCCGCAGCCGCTCCACCTCCTCCAGCACCACGCCCGCGCTCTCCTTGAAGAGGGTGGGGAAGCTGGGGTGGCGCGCCTCGTGCGCGGCCAGCAGCGTCTCCAGCGACATGCGGATGGGGGTGAGGGGGTTCTTGATTTCGTGCGCCAGCCGCCGGGCGACCTCCTGCCACGCGGCGATGCGCTCGGTGGCCATCAGCCGCTCGGTGGTGTTCTTCAGCTCGGACGTCATGTGGTTGAACGTCCGGACCAGCTCGCCCACCTCGCCGGTGGCGCGGGCCGTCACCTGGACGTCCAGCGCGCCTTCCGCCACGCGGCGGGCGCCGGAGGTGAGGGCCTCCACGGGGCGCGTCATCCAGCGCGACACCAGCAGGCCCAGGAGCGCCGCGAAGCCCAGGCCCAGGCCCGCGAGGAGGAGGAACGCGCGCATGACGCCCTCTTCGGCTTCGCGCGCGGCGGCGCGGCTGAAGGTGAGGCGCACGGAGGCCACGTTGCCCAGGGGCAGCACCTGCTCCACGGTGGGCGGGGCGGCGCTGCCCGCGTGCGCGACCTGGGTGCCGCCGGACAGGAGCGTCACGTCGGCTTGCGTGAGGCGGGCCAGGTGCTGGGCCAAGCCGTCGTCCAGCACCACGCCGCCCACGGCCCACAGGCGCACGTCGCCGTAGTCCACGGGGCGCGCGGTGACGAGCGCGGGGACCTGGCGCAGGCCCGCGTCGCCCCGGACGTCCACGCGCACGGGCACGGGCCTGGGGGACTTCTCCCTCGTCACGGCGAAGAGGGCGGGGTCCGGGTCGCCGCGCCGGGCGGGCAGGTGGCCCGAGGACAGCACGGTGCCGTTGCGGTCGAAGAGCGCGAGCACGGTGAGGCCGCGGCTCTTCATCAGGCCCTCGGCGGTGTTGGCCTGGATGACGCGCAAGGGGGCGGTGCGCGCGTCGCGCACGAGGTCCTCCATGGCGGGGCTCTCCACCAGCTCCTCGACGGCGCGGCGCGAGTTGGCGGCGGAGCGCTCCAGGGACTCCTGCGCGGAGGCGGTGGCGGCCGTCATGCGCGCGTCGAGCTCGCGCGACAGCGTGTCGCGCAGGCGCGTCAGCGTCAGGGGAACGACGACCGCCAGCGGCACCAGCGCGAGCAGGGCGAAGGCGAGCGCGAGCCGGGTCCTCAGGCGCATGCGGGCCGTTCCTTCCTGGAGGCCGCCGCGTGGGTGGGGCTCATGGCCGGCCTCCGCCGCCCGAAGTCCACGCGACGGTGGGTCCTGGGCAGTGCATGCGCAACCACGCCGGCAGGGCTCATGGCCGGCCTCCGCCGCCAGAGGCCTCGACGGGGGCCAGCCAGGCGCCTTCGAGCACGGGCAGGCCCTGGGCATCCAGCACCAGCCCCGTCACCTCCGGCGCCGCGCGCAGGGCGAGCCCCTGGGCGTACAGCGGGATGAGGGGCACGGAGGGCGCGAGCGCCAGGGCCCGTTCGCGGCTTCGCGCATCCCGGGCTCCGGCGTCCGTCAGGGCCCCGATGGGCGGCAGCTCCACGCCGAGCAGGTCTCTGCGCCCTCCTGCTTCCAGCACCACCGCCAGCGCGGGGCCGGGAACGGGCGGGAGCAGGAACGCGCTGAGCATCAGCTCGAAGTCGCCCTTCGCCTGACGGCTTCGCAGCGCGGCGCGCGACTGGGGCTCCAGCGCGACGGTGTAGCCCTGGTCGTGCAGCTTCACCTGGATGCGCTCGGCCACGGCGCGTTGATCCGCCAGCGCGGCGTCATAGACGAGCGTCACCTTGCGGGTCGCGCCCGCCGGAGGCGCCTGGGGCCGGGGCCTGGGCCCCAGGGGCATCAACGCGGGCGGCAGCAGGTTCGCCATGGGCACCGCGGGGCCCTTCACGAACAGGCGCGTGAGGTCCTCGCGGTCGATGGCGCTCTCCACCGCCTGGCGGAAGTCCGCGGGCACCTTCCGGGGCGAGTACGCCAGATAGGTCGCGTACAGCGCGGCGCCCGTGAGGGTGTTGTCGTCGGGCGGCGTGCCCAGCGCCACCTGCACCTGCCGCGCGGACCACAGCCGCGCGAGGCCCCGCTCATCCGTGGCGGTGAGCGCCAGCCGGTCCAGGTACGGCCGGCCTTCGGGCCATGGCGCCTGGGCCTCCAGCACGCCCCGGCCCGCGGCGCTGAACGGCCCCGACGTGGGCGACGGCGGCGTCGCGAGGGCAGGGTGGCACAGCGAGCGCTCCAGGTCGGGCCACGGAAACGCGAGCACCAGGTCCAGCGTGGCGCCCGTGGACGTCACCTGACGGCCATCGCCGCGCAGGGGGTAGAGGATGGCGCGGTACGGAGACGGCGACTCCGTGGAGGACAGCCGCGTCCACGCACGGGCCACGGCGGTCGCGCTGGCCGCGGAGGGCATCGCCACGCGCAGGGCCTGCGGCACGGGGCGCGTCATCTCGCGCGCCAGCGTCGGGTGCACCTGTCCGCCCGCGTCCACGCGGCACACGGGCCGGGTCAGCAGGCCCAGCAGCGCGGCCTCCATCGGCGTGTCCGCGAGCGCGGGCTCACCGATTTCAGGGGGCCCCGCGTGCGCCACCCGCAGCTCGCCGCCGTAGCGCGGACGGCTGGCCGCCAGTGCCGGAGTGGAAGACAGCAGCAGGAGGCCCGCGAGGGCGCCGCGGATCATCGCGGTGCCCTCCCGCCCATACCGCGGTGTCGCCGCTGCTTCGCGGTGCACCGGCCGGGGAGGGGCGGAATGGCTTGTCTGCATCACCGGGACTTCGTGGCGCTTGTGGGCCTTCATCACGGTGCACCCTGGCGCAGGAGGAACAGCTCGCTCGTGCCGTCCGGCTTCCACGAACCCACGACGACTTCACGGCGCTTGTCGCCATCCAGGTCCGCCGTCACCACGTACAGCGCCCGGCCCGGCGGGAGCGCTCCCTGCCACAGGGGCTCGTGCGCCATGGGCGCGTCGGAGCTCAACGACAGCACCCGCAGCACGTCCGGCGACGGCTGGAGCTGTGGTGACGTGGTGAGCAGCTCCGGCACCCCGTCCCCATCCAGGTCCCCCAGCGCGCTGCCCGCGCCCAGCCCGGACACCTTCAGCGGCGCGGACGCGGGACGCGCGTAGAGCGACGCCGTGCTGTCCGCGTGCACGAACAGCATGCGCGGCGCCGCGAAGCTCGCCGTGCCGAAGGGCGCGGGCACCGTGAGGCTCCGCCCATCCGCCAGCCGGACCTCGGGCGCGAACACCGTCTGCCCCGGCACGAACGCCCCGCGCTCCGCCGTCCCCAGCGGCGCGGCGTCCAGCGTCCCCGCCGGGCGCAGCGTCCCCTTCGCCTTGTCCAGCACCAGCACCTCGCCGCGCGCATACCGCGTGCTCCAGGCCGCCAGCCGCGGAGGCCCCGTCAGCACCGCCAGCGCGCCGAAGGGCTCGCGCGTCGTCGCCGCGGCCGGCGCCCCTTCCAGCTCCCGCCGCGCGAGCACCCGCCCGTCCGCGCCGAACACCACCACCTCGTGCTCGGTGAGCGCGGCCACTTCCTCGCGGCCATCGCCATCCAGGTCCCCCGCCGCCAGCGCGCCCAGCGGTGTCTCCAGCCTCGCGAACACCGCGCCCAGCAGGCGCACCGTCCGCCGCTGCTGTGGACCCGGACCCGTCACTCCCGAGGACGGCGTCCCCACCGCCGCCAGCGCCAGCACCGCGGCGTCGGCCTCGACCCCTTCGGCCACGGCGGCGGCGGGCTTCGGGGGACGCGTGGGCGTGCGGCCGGACCAGAAGTTCACCCACGTGCCCAGCACGTCACCCCGTGCCACCAGCTCGCCGCCCTCCACGTCCAGCGTGAGCCGCGCCAGCGAGCGGGCTCCCTGTTCGCGGGCGGCGGCCTCGGCGCGCTCGGGCGGCACGTCCAGCACCACCGGCCCCAGGTTCATCGCGGAGAGCCGCGCGGCGAGCAGCGTCCCGAACGCACGGCGCAGCTCCGGAGAGCTTCCGGACAGGGAGAGGGCCACGGGCGCCTCCGCGGGGGCGGCGCGGAGGGCGTCGGCCACGGCCAGGGCCAGCCGGGCGGAGGCAGGGGGCGCGCTTTCGTCCGACTCCGCGAAGGCGGGCAGGGCGAACGCGAGCGCGAGGACCAGCGGAAGGAGCGAGCGACTCACAGCCCCCTTTTGCCACCTTCCTCCAGGAAGTAGTTGTCCGGCGTCACCTGTCCGGGCGGCGGGGCCTCGGCGGTGGGCTGGGTGCCCTCCAGGTAGGGCTCCATCCGGCCCGGAACGGCGTTGCCCGCGAGCAGCCCGGTGACGGGGTCGATGCGCACCTGGGTGACGCCCGGCGGCACCTCGAAGTCGCGCGCGGGCAGGCCCTCCTCCGCCACCCGCATGAAGTTGAGCCAGATGGGCAGCGCGGCCCGGCCACCCGTCTCGCTGCTGCCCAGGGGCGTGTTGTCATCGAAGCCCACCCACGCGCTGGCCACCCAGTCCATCGTGTAGCCGTTGAACCACGTGTCCTTGGACTCGTTGGTGGTGCCCGTCTTGCCCGCGGCGGGCCGGTTCAGCTCCCGCACCGCGCGCGCGCTTCCGTCCTCCACCACGCTGCGCATCAGCGACGTCGTGAGGTACGCCACCGCCGGGGGCAGCGTCTCCTCGAAGGCCGGCTGGTGCTCCTCCAGCACCATGCCCTTCGCGTCGCGCACGCGCAGCAGCGTCAGCGGCTCCGCGTAGCGGCCGTTGGCCTGGAGCGTGGCGTACGCGTTGACGGCCTCCAGCATCGTCACCTCGCCGGTGCCCAGCGCCAGCGTGAGGTTCTCCGGCATCGCGGAGCGGACGCCCGCCCGGCGCGCGAAGTCGATGGCGGTCGCGGGGGTGATGGACTCGATGAGCCGCACGGACACCGTGTTCTTCGACTTGCTCAGCGCCGTGCGCAGCGTCATGGGGCCCTCGAAGCGCCCGTCGAAGTTCTTGGGCCGCCACGTCTTGCCCGTGTACGGGTCGCGGATGGACTCCGGCGCGTCGTTCACCATGGAGAGCGGCGTGAAGCGGCCGCTGGCCAGCGCCGCGCCGTAGATGAAGGGCTTGAACGACGAGCCCGGCTGCCGCTTCGCCTGCGTGGCGCGGTTGAACGACGAGCGCTCCGCGTCATAGCCGCCCACCATGGCCACCACGTTGCGGTTGGCCGGGTTGATGACCACGAGCCCGCCCTGCACCAGGGGCACCTGATCCAACGTGGCCTCCACGAAGGCCGGCGCCGGAGGGGCCTTGAGCACGCGCACGAACACCAGCTCCCCAGGGGTGAACACGTCCGAGATGCTCTTCGGCGCGCTCTTCTTCTTCTGCCGCGCCCAGGTGACGGAGTCGAAGGACACCTCCGCGGTGCGGCCCACCAGGTCCACGCGCGCCACGTTGCGCTTCGCGTCCACCTCCATCACGTAGCCGGTGAGGCGCAGCCCCTCCTCCATCGGCTTGAGGAGGACCTGGCCCGCGCGCTCGCGCTCCGGCGACCGGGCCTCCTCTTCCTCCGAGTCCGTGTCCGCGGCCAGGGCGGCGGGCTGCTGCTCCTCGGCGCCTTCCGCCTCCGGCGCGGTGGGCGTCTTGGCCGCCGGAGCCGCGGCGGCGAGGGGCTGGGCGAGCGGCGCCAGGTCCGCGACATAGCCCTGGTCCTTCTGGCGGCGGCCGGCCTCCTCGATGCGCTGGGCGATGAGCTCGCGGTAGCGCTTCCACTGCGCCTCCTCCAGCTTGCCCTGCGCGCCCCGGTAGCCCTGGCGCCGGTCCAGGGCTTCCAGGCCGTCACGCACGGCCTGCTCGGCGGTGGCCTGGAGCTTGGGCACGAGCGCGATGTCTACGCGCAGGCCGCCCTCCATCACCCTCTTCTCGCCGTAGCGTTCAATCAGCGTGCGGCGGATCTCCTCCGCGTAGTACGCGCCCGCGCTGACCGGCTTGCGCGGCGCGAGCACGATGGGCTTGTCCTTCTCCGCGTCCACCACCGCGCGAGGCACGAAGCCCTGGCCCGCCATCTGCTCCAGCACGTAGCGCTGGCGCGCCTTGGCGCGGGTGATGTTCGCCACCGGGTTGATGCGGTGGGGAGACTGCACGGTGCCCGCGAGCACGGCGGCCTCGCCCACGGTCAGGTCCTTGGCGTGCTTGCCGAAGTAGTAGAGCGCCGCCTCCTCCAGCCCGTAGCGGCGCTGCCCGAAGTACACGCCGTTGATGTAGAGGCTGAGGATTTGATCCTTCGTGAGCGCCTGCTCCAGGCGCGGGGTGAGGATCCACTCGCGGATTTTACGGCCCAGGCTGCGCTCGGGCGTGAGCAGCATGTTCTTCACGACCTGCTGCGTGAGCGTGGACGCGCCGGACTTGCGGCTGCCGGGGATGAGGTTCTTCACGCCCGCGCGCAGGATGCCGAAGGGGTCCAGGCCCTCGTGCTTGTAGAAGTCCGCGTCCTCGGCGGCGAGGAATGCGTTGCGCACGTGCGGGGGCAGGTCCTCCATGCGGACGAGCGTGCGGCGCTCCAGTGCGTACTCCGCGCAGAGCGAGCCATCCGCGCACGTCACCTTCGTCACCTGCGGCGGCTGGTAGTTGCGCAGCGACTCCACGGAGGGCAGGTCGCGGCTGAAGTAGACGTACGTGCCCACGCACACGCCGATGAGGAGCACCAGCCCGACGGCGCCCAGCACCAGGAGCCGCTTCGTCCAGCGCCACAGCGCGGCGCCGAAGCCGCCCTTCTTGGGCGGCGGGGCTCCGGTCGGGGCCGGGGGGAGGGGCTCGGGAGAGGGAGGCATCGGTCGGGCCGGAGT
>NZ_RAWC01000252.1:0-12858 GCF_003611685.1 Corallococcus sp. CA049B
GGAGGGAGGCACGGGCGGCGGAACTCCTGGCGCGGTGGGGTGTGGCGGTGGCGCGCCCAACCTAACCGATGAGGCCAGGAGCGACGTCCGGAATGAAAACAACGTTCCCTTGTCATCGTGTTTCGGCGGCGCGTCAGGTTGAATCGCCGCACCGCTCCATGCGTCCGTGCCTGGGAGCACCGGGAGACGCATGCATCCTGCCTGCCTTGACACTCCCGGGGGCCGACAGTAAGCCAGCCGGGACCCTCAGATGCTCTCGCGCGCCCACACCCTTGCCCGCCTCACCGCGATGCTGCTCGTCGCGCTCTGGGGTGCCCAGCCGCTGGGTCTGGCGCTGCACGTGGAGCAGCACGCGCACCGGTTCTGTCCGCAGCACCAGACGTTCGAAGAGGACGCGCGGCGCGCGAACCCCGCGCTGACCCGCTTCTCCGAGCGCGCCCCTGTCGTCGCCTCCGTCCCGCCCGCCGTGGCGGATTCGACGGGCCTCAACCACGAGACGTGCCCGCTGCTCACGGCCGCCCCGCAGGTGGGGGCGCTCCCGGGCGCGGACGCCGCCTCCGCTTCGGCGTGCGTGGAGAGCAATCACCCGGCCACCGCGCCGCCCCGCTCCTTCGCGCCGCTCGCCGTCCTCGACACCGCGCCCAAGGCCTCGCCTCCGACGCACGCGTAGCCATCGCGTGTCGTGTCGTGAAGCAGGTCATCAGGTCGACGGTCGTCGCGGGGCGCGCATGCGCATGCTCCACGGCCGGCCGGTTCCGAGGAGCCAACATCCGTGTCATCCCTTCCGCGCAGGAATCCCCGCGCCCTCGCCGTCGTGCTCGCAGCGCAGCTGTCCGCGAGCGCCGCGTGGGCCCAGCAGTCCCCCCCCGCAGCCGAATCCCCGCCCGCTTCCGAGGACGCTCCCGCGCTGAGCCCGGAGGAGATGGAGGAGATTGAGAAGGCGCTGGGCACGGACACGGCCACGCGCGCGCGTCCATCCGGCGACACGTCCCCGGCGTCGCCCACCGCGACGAACGACTCCGGCGTGACGCCGCTCAAGCTGCCCAACGCCATCTCCGGCGGCACCAACTTCCTCAACCTGAGCTTCATCCTGGACATGGCCCTGGCGGCCTTCTCCAGCAAGGAGCCGTTGCAGGGCGGCGCGCACGACCCGACGAAGAACGGCTTCAACCTCCAGCAGCTGGAGCTGTCCATCGGCTCCGTGGTGGACCCGTACTTCCGCTTCGACAGCAACCTCGTCTTCAGCCAGTTCGGCGTGGAGATTGAAGAGGCGTACGTCACCACGTTGGACCTGCCCGCCAACCTCCAGGTGCGCGCGGGCCAGTTCCTCACGCGCTTCGGCCGGATCAACGCCACGCACCCGCACGCGTGGGACTTCGTGGATCAGCCCTTCATCATGAGCCGCTACTTCGGCGCGGAGGGCAACCGCGGCCTGGGCGTGGAGGGCTCCTGGCTCACGCCGCTGCCCTGGTACGTGGAGGTCATCGGCAGCGCCACCGACGCGACAGGCGAGGCAACCGCGCGCAGCTTCTTCGGCGCCTCCGCCGAGCGCGTGCTGTCACCGCTGGACTTCCAGCTCACCGGCGCGGTGAAGCAGTTCTTCCCGCTGTCGGACGACCTGTCGCTGCTCTGGGGCCTGTCCGCCGCCACGGGCCCCAACCCCACGGGCTACCGCAACTCCACCAGCATCTACGGCACGGACGTGTACCTGAAGTTCCGGCCCATCACGTCGCAGAGCTCGCAGCAGCTGGTGCTCCAGGCGGAGGTCCTCTATCGCCGCAGGCAGGTGCCGGAGGACGTGCTGTCCGACTGGGGCGGCTACGCGCAGACGGTGTGGCGCTTCTCCAACCGCTGGGCCACGGGCGTGCGCTACGAGTTCGGCTCGGCCGCGAAGACGCTGGAGGGCCGGGTGGCGAATGATCCGCTCGACCCCGAATGGCTCTCCGACCGCCAGCGCATCACCGCGTCGGTGACGTTCTGGCCCACGGAGTTCTCCCGCCTGCGCCTGCAGGCCGCCACGGACCGCGTGGGCTGGCGCGAGTCGCCGGACTACTCGGCCTTCCTTGCCCTTGAAGTCGTGACCGGCGCCCACGGTGCCCATGCGTTCTGACACCTTCTTCCGGAGCCCTCCCATGCGTCCCCTTCGCCTGTTCGCGGCCCTGTGCGCCGCCGTCGTCAGCCTCACCGCCGTTCCCGCTCGCGCGGATTTGAAGGTCGTCGCCACCCTCCCGGACCTGGCCGCGCTGGCCAGGACCGTGGGCGGGGACAAGGTGGACGTCACCGGGCTCGCGCTGCCCACGCAGGATCCGCACTTCGTGGACGCCAAGCCGAACCTGGCGCTCGCGCTCAACCGCGCGGACCTGCTCATCGCCGCGGGCCTGGACCTGGAGATCGGCTGGCTGCCCACGCTCCAGCTGGGCGCGCGCAACAGCCGCATCCAGACGGGCAACGTGGGCTACCTGGACGCGTCGCGGTTCGTGAGCCTCCAGGAGGTCCCCGCCGGACAGGTGGACCGCAGCCAGGGCGACGTGCACCCCGGCGGCAACCCGCACTACCTCTATGATCCGCGGCAGGCCCTCAAGGTGGCGGCCGCCATCGAAGCGCGCATGTCGCAGCTGGATGAGAAGAACGCCGCGGCCTACAAGGCCAACCTCGCGAAGTTCACGCAGGAGCTGCAGGCGGCGCAGGTGGGCTGGGAGAAGCGGCTCGCGGGCTTCAAGGGCGTGCCCGTCATCGCGTACCACCGCACGACGGCGTACCTGCAGGACTGGCTGGGCTTCAAGACCATCGCCTTCCTGGAGCCCAAGCCGGGCATCCCGCCGAACCCGTCCCACGTCGCGCAGGTGCTGGCGCAGGGCAAGGCCAACAAGGTGAAGCTGGTCCTCAAGGAGGACTACTACCCGGACAACATCGCGAAGCTCGTGGCGTCGAAGATTCCCGGCGCGCTCGTCACCCTGCCCGGCGGCACCGACTTCCGTTCCGGCCAGACGTACGTGCAGCGCCTGGAGCTGATGGTGGGCCGGCTGGAAAAGG
Source organism: Corallococcus sp. CA049B (assembly GCF_003611685.1). NCBI lineage: Bacteria > Pseudomonadati > Myxococcota > Myxococcia > Myxococcales > Myxococcaceae > Corallococcus > Corallococcus sp. CA049B. Next base: position 3,034 of record NZ_RAWC01000252.1, read on the forward strand.
GCCTCGCCGGGAAGGGGGAATGACGCCATGAAGCGCATGTTTTCCCGCATCTGCTCCAACGCCTGGTTGCTCCCCGTCGCGCTCGTGTCCGGGTGCGCGTTCGATGAGGGCGAGGGCTTCGCGGTGCTGGAGCCCTCCGTCCAGGCCGCGTACACGCCGGTGTCCGGCCGCGACGCGGGCGACGGCTACCAGGCGCTCGCCTCCGACTTCCAGCTGCGCATGGACACCGGCGCGGTGAGCCTGGGCAGCATCGACCTGCTGGCCAGCTCCGGGGGCGGAGGCAGCACGACGTTCGACCCGTCCTCGCCGCCGCCGGGCTACTCGCTGTGCCACAACGGGCACTGCCACAGCGACTCCGGGGCGCTCGTGGACTACGAGGACATCCAGGCGGAGCTGGGCGGCGGTGGCAGCACCACCGTCACCGTGGCCAACCTGCCGGTGGACGCGGAGCTGGACCTGCTGGCGCCCGCGACCCGCGACCTCACCTGCGAGCCCGCGTGCGCGCTGGGCAAGACGACGCTGTCCCGCGGGCGCTGGGCCGTCACGGGCCTGCGGATGACGGGCAGCGTGCGCGATGGCCGCGTCCCGGCGCGCTTCGCGGGCGCCCTGCCCTTCCGCTTCACCGCGGCGGCGACGGGCGCGGAGGCCACGCCTGTGGCGGTGCTCACCGGAGACCTGGACGTGCCGTCCGACCGTGAGAATGACCCGCGCGTGGCGTTGGGCCTGAAGCTGGAGCTGACGCCGGCCCTCTTCGACGCGGTGGACTGGTCCGCCGCGACGCTGGGCACTGACGGCGTGGTGGACCTGGACGCGCCCGCGAACGCGGCGGTGCGCACCGCGCTTCTGGAAAAGGTTGCAGGGCTGAGCCCCACCGCGGAGGTGAGCCGTGGCTCACGGTGATCACGAGACGGAGCTGGACCGGGGCCACCGCGCCGCGCCGCCGCCGGAGCCGGGCGAGCCGCTGCTGAAGTGCGAGCAGCTCGTCATCGGCTACGGGGGCAAGGACATCCTGCCGCCCATGGACCTGGTGGTGCGCCGCCACCAGTTCGTGGCGGTGGTGGGCCGCAACGGCTCCGGCAAGAGCACCTGGTTCAAGACGCTGCTGGGGCTGATTCCTCCGGTGTCCGGCCGCATCGCGCTGGGCGCGCCGCACATCCGCAGCGCGTACGTGCCGCAGATGTCCGCCATCGACTCGCTGCTGCCCGTGCACACGCGGGAGCTCACCAGCTGGGGACGGCTGTCCGGGTGGAACTTCCTGCGGCCCTTCCCCAACAAGACAGACCGGCAGAAGGTGGAGGCGGCGCTCGACACGGCGGGCGCGCGCGGCATCGCGAAGCGGCCCTTCCGCGACCTGTCCGGCGGCGAGAAGCAGCGCGCGCTGCTGGCGCGGGTCATCGCCACCGAGGCGGATGTCGTCCTGCTGGATGAGCCCACCGCCGCGATGGACGCGGTGGCGGAGAAGCAGACGATGCTGCGGCTGTGCGCGCTCGCGCATGACCGCGGCCTGGGCGTGGTGGTGGTGAGCCACGACCTGTCCGTCGCCGCCGAGCACGCCGACGTCATCCTCTTCGTGGACCGCGAGCACCGCTGCTTCGTCATGGGCGACGCGCGTACCGTGTTCTGCCACCCCGCCTTCCGCCGCCAGTACGGCGACGACTACTGTCACAGCGCGCCCCAGGGACCCCACCGTGGAAACAACCCTGCTTGAGCCCTCGAAGTGGGAACAGTTCCAGGCGGGCTGGGAGCTGTTCCGAGACCCCATCCTCTGCGCGCTCATCGCCGGGTGCGTGCTGGGCTTCCTCAGCGTCTACGTGGTGCTGCGGCGCATGGTGTTCGTCAGCGCGGCGGTGACGAACACCGCGGGCCTGGGCGTGGCCCTGGCCTTCTTCGCGGAGATCCACCTGGGCGTGCACGTGGATCCGCTGGTGGGCGCGGTGGTGCTGTCCGTCGCGGCCACGCTGCTCCTGATGATTGAACCCGCGCGGCTGCGGCTGTCGCGGGAGAGCCTGCTGGGGTGCGCGTTCGCCTTCGCGGGCGGCGCGGCCATCCTGGTGGGCGACCGCATCGCGCAGGAGGCGCACGACATCCAGGGCATCCTCTTCGGCACCGCGGTGCTGGTGACGCCGGATCAACTCCAGGCGGTGACGGTGGCGGGCGCGGTGCTGATGGTGCTGCACCTGTGGTGGTTCCGGGGCATCGCCTTCGTCAGCTTCGACCGCATTGGCGCCACCGTGCAGGGGCTGCCGGTGAAGCTGCTGGACACGGTGCTGATGGTGTCCATCGGCATCATGGTGGGCGTGTGCGCGCGGGCCCTGGGCGCCCTGCCCGTCTTCGCGTTCTCCACGCTGTCGGCCATCGCCGCGCTGGTGTTGGATCTGCGGCTGCCGTGGACGTTCTTCACGGCGACCGTGCTGGGCGGCATCGCGGGCGCGGGCGGGTACCTGTTCGCGTACTTCTACGACTTCCCGGTGGGCGGTTCGCAGACCGTCCTGTCCGGGGTGCTGGTGCTGCTGATGATGCTCGTGCGCCTGATTCGCGTACCCTTCACGCGCCGGGCGTGAAGGGCAGGCCGCCGTCGTCCCTTGTTCAGCGGACGGCGGCGGACACCTTCTTGAACTCGGGCGTGCCCGCGCGGCCCAGCATGTCGAACAGGGCCGACTCCACGGTGAGGATGCGCGCGCCCGCGTCGCGGCACAGCTCCAGCCCCACGCGGCGGTCCTCCTCCGAGCGCGACAGCACCGCGTCCGCGAGCAGGCACGGCTCCCGGCCGCTGTCCGCCAGGTCGCGCGCCGTCTGGAAGACGCAGATGTGCGTCTCCATGCCGGTGATCAGCACCTGCTTGCGGTCCCCCAGCAAGGAGAGCACGTCCGGCGTGGCGGCGGAGAAGTCCAGCTTCTCCAGCGGCTTGAACTCCCCCAGGCGCAGCTTGAGCAGCGAGTGCGTGCGGCCCAGCCCCTGCGGGTACTGCTCCGTGACGATGACGGGCAGGCCCAGGGCGCGCGCGCCCTCCACGGCGGCGCCCGTGCGCGCGAGCATGCGGTCCAGGGCGTCGCGGTCCATCGCGGCGCACAGGCGCTCCTGGATGTCGACGACGAGCAGCGCGGCCTGCTCGGGCTTCAGGCGGAACGACGGCATGGGGCAGCTCCTTGGAGGATGCCCCTAGTGACGCGAAGGCCGCGCCTGCGTCAAGCGCGGCGGCGTGCGTGCTCAGGCCCCGTGAACGGTCCAGGGCGCTTCTCCACCCCGGGGGACGGGCGCGGTGTCCACCGAGGCCACGTCCGGCACCCGGCGGAGCGCCGTGCGGCCCCGGTGGCCCCGGGCCGCGAAGCCCCGTGCGCGTTGCAGGCCCGGCAGGTGCGGATCCGCGTCGCGCCACAGGTCCAACACTACGGCGAAGTCGTGCGCCGCCTCGGACATGCACTCGCAGGCGACGTGGGCCTCCGCGACCAGGAGCATGCAGTGGCCGCAGCCGGGCCGCTCCCCTGCCCGCTCCAGCGCCAGCTCCAAAGCCTTCTCCTCGCGGCCGGAGCGCATGCGGATGCGGGCCAGCGTCTCTCGGGGCGGCCGGCAGAAGAGCGCGGGGCCCACGGGGCGCAGGCGGCGCTCCAGGCGCAGCGCCCGCGTGAGCGCGGCCTCCGCCCGGCCGGAGTCTCCCCGGCGCGCATCCAGCGTGCCCCGCAGCTCCTGCGCGGCGACCTCCACCGTGCGCGCCACGTCGCGAGCGCACAGGGCGCGGCCCTCGGAGCGAGGCGCCTCCGCCAGGGTGAGCACCAGCGCATCCAGCGAGCCGCACGCACGCTCCACGTCGCCCAGCCGTCCTGTCTCCAGGGCACAGACGCCCTTCGCGTACAGGCGCACGGCGTCGCGCAGCCCCGCCTCCGCGACGGTGGCGGCGTCTCCCAACTCCATGGGGACCTCCGCCGCCGCGCGGCTGAAGCCGAAGCGCAGGTGCGCGGCGACGAGCGTGGTGGCGGCGAAGAGCACCGCCTGCGGCTGGCCTCCTGATGCCTCCACCCGCTGCCGCAGCTTGCGCGCCCAGACCTGCGCGCCCCGGTACTGCCCCACCTCCACGCAGCCTTCGCTGAGCAGGCGCAGGGCGGTGTCCGCGCTCGGCGCCACGTCCAGGGGCAGCGACTCGCGCGCGAGGTACGCGTCATCCGCCGCCACCGCCGACTCCAGGATGCGGTTCGCCTCCACCGCCTTGCCCACGCGCAGCAGCAGGCGTCCGGCGGCGAGCAGCGCGGGGCTCCCCGCGGGCACGAGCGACGGGAGCAGCTCCGCGCTCTCCAACGCCGTCTCCGGCCGGGCGCTGGGCAGCCACGCCTGCACCCAGGCCACGTGCACGCCCGCGTGATGCGGGTGCGTGCGCAGCAGGTCGCGCAGGAGCAGCTGCGCGTACGGCTGTCCCTGGCCGGGGCGCCCGTCGGACTCGTACCCGTCCAGGAGGAAGCCCGCGAGCAGCAGGCGCGGCTCGGGCTCCTGGGGGAAGCGGTCGATGAGGCACTCCATCTCCCGCACGAAGGCATGTCTGCCATTGGCGGGCCCCTTGTCCGCGAGGAGGCTGGCCGCGACGACCAGCCGCTGCTCCATGTCGGTGGTGCCCTCCGCCAGCGTCAGCGCCTTGCGGATGGCCTCCGCGCGGTCCGCGGTGAAGCGCTGCCCCACGCCCCGGGCGAGCGCGAGCCCCCACCACGCCATGGCGAGGGTCGGGTCCTGCCGCGCGGCCTCCGCGAAGGCGCGCCGGGCCTCCAGCCCCCAGCCCAGGTGCAAGAGGCGCAGGCCCTGATTGAAGTACGCCTGCGCCAGGGGGACCTGCGTCGTCACCTGGAGGTGTGTGTCTCCCAGTCCGTCCAGGAGCGGCGGCGTGGGAAGGGCTTCATCCGGCAGGTCCTCCCACGCGACGTGGGAGTGGACCGACGGGGCATCGGCTCTGAACAGGCGTGCCAGCATGGTGTCCTCCTCACGCTCCGGTCATCGGAGCGGCATGGTGTTGCACGGCGGCGTCGGTCGCGCGCACGCGCACGGCCAGCCGCCTCCAGGCGGTCGACAACTCTTCGGCGGGGATGGGAGACGCCTTGCGCCGCGCCGCCAGGCACTCGCGCCGCCAGGCCAGGCCCACGTCGCGGGCCACCCACGCCTCGTACTCCGCGAGCCAGTCCGCCAGCCGCGCGAGCCCCGCCCGCGCCGCCCTGCGCTCCGGCCCGGTGGCCGCGTCGCGACGGACGCCCACGTCCTCCACCCGGAAGGCCGGGCCGCGCGCCTCCTCCACCCACCGGGGTATGAAGCCATCGCGCGGCACGAAGATGGAGGCGCCGCACGACTCGCACAGCGCGCCGAAGCCCCACAGCGTGAGGCGCCCCCCGTCCAAGAGCCGCCCCTGGTACGCGCTCTGTCCCTCCACTCCCGGTGGGCGTGCTTCGCGCACCAGCCCGTGCCGGAGCAGCACGTTGCCGTCCGGGCAACGCACGTCCTGGCCCAGGCACCACATGGCCACGTCGAAAAGACGGTCGCCGTCGCGGCGCACGTCGCAGGGAAGCAGGGATGCGGCACTGCCAGAAGAGCTCTTGGACATGGGGCGCCTCTCGGTCCGCTACGAAGCGGCCTTCTTCACGGAGGGACCCACGCGCGCGGCGGTGAGCTGCTGGGAGCGGCGCAGCAACACCGCGGGGGAGCGCTTCTGACTGTCGAGGAACTGCTGGAAGGTACCCATGGGGAACTCCGGTGAAAGAGGGGGTCAGTGGTCGTGGTCGTGCTCGCCCGACTCCTCGATGACGAGCGACACCGAGGACAGGGTCGAGGGACCGAAGGTGAGCGTGTGCGTGCCCACGGTGAGCGGCACGACGTGGCGGCCCTTGATTTCGGTGCAGAGCGAGGAGCTGGTGGCGCTCTCCTCGAACTCCACCGCCGCGCCGCTGCCGTTGGTGACCGTCACCGGCACCGGGGCGCTCATGTAGAGGACGTAGTCGGTGGCCTCGGAGACGGCGAAGGACACCGCGCCGCCCTTGCCGCCAGCGACGTCCACCAGCGCGATGTCGTAGCGCTTGTGGTCGTTGCTCACGGCCGGGCCGGTGCCGCTGACGGCAGCGGTGACGGCGGCGGCGGGGCCCTCCTGCAGGTGCTCGCAGCCCTCCTCGTCGACGTGGGCTTCCTCTTCGTCACCCCCACAACCGGCGGCGAGGAGGGCGGTGGACAGCAGCAGGGCGGACAGAAGCTTCTTCTTCATGATGGGGACTCCAGGGACACGGGATGGACTGCGGGAACTCCAGCCGCGCGGGCCGCACGCGCACCGCTCCCCAGGAGGAGCGGCCGCGAAGGACCGGACGGGACTGGAAGGTGGGACCGCGGCACGAAGCGCGCGCCGGGGCACGTGGCCGGAGGCTCCATGCGCGTGCGGCGGATCCGTTCAGCGAACGGGAACGCGCACACCTTGGACCTGGACTCCGGTGGCCACGGCGCACCCCGGCCCCTGAAGACACAGGGGGCCAGGACGGCGGGCTTCGACGGCGGAGACTAGGCGCGCGGCGGCGACGACTTGGGCGCGAGCCTCAACAGCGCGACGGGTGCCGCGTGGAAGCGGAACACCGCCAGCGCCGGGCTGGAGCGCGTGGAGACCGCGGCCAGGACGGGCACGGACTCGGCCGGAGGCGGTGCCTCGCGGCGGAAGAAGGCGTGGTGGCAGTGGGCCTCACCACCGTGGGGCGTGGCCTTCGACTCCGGCGCCCGGGCCACGCGCGCGTCGTCGAAGGAGAGCGCCTCCTCCAACGGGCCGTCGTGGGACGACGCATCACCCACGTGCATCACGTCCCCGTGCTCCAGGCACGTGGTGTGCTGCACGAGCGCGAAGTGGAGCACGCTGCCCACGTACACCAGCACGCACACGAGCACCCACGGCAGCGCCAACAGGCGCGGCAGGGAGCGGCTCGTGCTGGGGTGGCGTCGGAGGCGGCTCACGTCCACTCGGTCTCGAAAAGCAACTGAGTTGTTTTAAGCGACCTCCCCGCGCGGTGCAAGCCGGGACGCCCGGGGCCGGAGGGCGAGGTGGCGGACAGAGGGCACGGCGACAGGGGGCGCGGGTTGTGGACCCACGAGCCCCTGGGGTCGTAGGTTCCGCGCGTGCACGAGCTCATGGATGTCCTGCGCAGGCAGGCACACTATTTCGGACCGGAGCTGGCGAAGACCGCCTACCAGCGCGGCCTCGCGGTGACGAAGCCGGATGGCGGCACCCAGCCCATCCCCATCACCGCCACGCCGGTCATCCTGGACGCCGAGGAGATCAAGCGCCGCGCGCTCCTGTCCGCGAAGCTGGCCTCCGCCACGATGAAGATGACGCGCGCCGTCCTCGGTGGCCCGGACGCGGAGCTGCTCCTGGGCGCGCTGTCGCCGCTGGAGCGCCGCCTGGCGCAGGCCACCTGGGAGGCGAGCCGCAAGCTCGCCACCACGCGCGTGGACTACTTCGTGTCCGGGGGCCGGCCCTGGGCGCTGGAGGTGAACGCCACCATCCCGGCCATGCAGGGCTATTCGGACATCGCGGCGCGCACCTTCATCGAAGTGGTGGCGCGGCACGTGCGCTATCCGGAGAAGGCGCTCGCGTCGCTGCTCACGCTCAACGGGAACAACGCGCTGGCGCTTTACCGTGCCCTGCTGGACGGCTACGCGGCCGAGCGCGACGGCCAGCTGCCGGACACGGTGGCGCTGCTCTGCCGCAAGAACGACGCGCAGATCACGGAGCTGCGCTGGCTGTGCGAGCGCTTCCGCGAGTTCGGCGCGGACGCGGACGTGGTGCATCCGGAGGACGTGTCCGGCGACGACGCCTTCACGGTGAACGGCAAGAAGTACGACCTGGTCTACCGCCACCTCTTCGTGCGCCGGCTGGAGCAGACCCCCGCCCCCTGGGTGGAGGACTTCCTCTCCGTCGTCCCGGGCAAGAAGGCCGTGTTCTTGAACCCGCCCGCCTCGCAGGTGGAGGTGAAGACGACGTTCGCGCTCCTGTCCCAGGCGGTGACGGACGCGGCGCTCGCCGAAGCCGCGGGCCTCACGCCGGAGGAGCTGGAGGCGGTGCGCGAGTCGGTGCCGTGGACGCGCCCCTTCCGCCACGGGCCCGGCGTGGATCCGGACGGCGCGAAGGTGGACGACATCGTGGCCCGCGTGGCCCGGGAGCCCGCGAGGTTCGTGCTCAAGCGTTCGTGGGACTACGGCGGCAAGGCCGTCTTCCTCGGCCGCTCCGTGGGCACCGTGCCCTATGAGGAGCGCGTGAAGGGCGCCTACGGCGAATCCAAGACGTGGGAGCAGCTGTGCGAGCGCGCCGCCACGGAGCCGCAGGGCGGCTTCGTGGTGCAGGAGGTGGTGGACACGCAGCCGGAGGAGCACCTGGTCTGCGGCACGAACCAGGTGCTGCCGACCTCTTTCTTCGTGGATTACTCGGCGTATGCGTCTGTTGGGCTCGCGAAACAGCCCGCGTGGGGCGGGGTGTGCCGTGGGTCCATGTCGGAGATTGTCAACATCGTGGGCGGCGGTGGCGTGCTGCCCCTCATCACGACGGAAGTCGCGTCAAAGCTTTTGCTGGCCTGGAAGGCCCTTTAAGGCGTCCTTCAAGGGTCCTCGTTAAAGAGAGGCCGGGACTGAAGCGGTCCCCGGCCCGAAAGGAAACGAAACACATGGCGTGGGAATCTTCAGGTGGCTGGCAGGGCGGGCGGGCAGGCGCGGTGGACGACGTCCTGGTGCAGGAGTCCCAGCGCGCGTTCATGTCGCGCGTGCACGGCTGGATGTTCGCGGGGCTGGCGCTCACCGGCGTGATGGCCATGGTGACGCTGGCCAATGAGGCGCTGCTCCGCGTGGCGGTGCAGAACCGGATGGCCCTGTTCCTGGTGCAGCTGGGCGTGGTGTTCGGCCTGTCCATCCTGGCACCCCGGCTGTCCGGCCCGGTGGCTGCGGTCATGTTCGCGGGCTACGCGGCGCTCACCGGCGTGACGATGTCGGTCATCTTCCTCATCTACACGGCCAGCTCCATTGGCCAGGTGTTCTTCATCACCGCCGCGACCTACGGCGCGATGGCCGTCTACGGCACCGTCACGAAGAAGGACCTGAGCAGCTGGGGCACGTTCCTCTTCATGGGGCTCATCGGCATCCTCATCGCGGGCGTCGTGAACATCTTCATCAAGAGCAGCGCCGTGTCGTTCGTGATGGCCTGCGCGGGCGTGCTCGTGTTCGCGGGCCTCACCGCCTATGACGTGCAGAAGCTGCGCGACTACCACGCAGGCGCGGGCTTCAAGAGCGCGACCTCGGTGGCCATCGTGGGCGCGCTCACCCTCTACCTGGACTTCATCAACCTGTTCCTGTCGCTGCTGCGCCTGCTGGGCAACCGCCGCGACTAGTTCCAGGCTTCAACGCGGTTCCCGGGGCGGGGCGCGAGGCGGGAAACCGCCTTCAGCGCTCCGCCTTCTTGTTGAAGGGCATCAGGAGCCGCTCCACCGGGCGCCCCTGCACCAGGTGCTCCTCCACGATGGTGGGCACGTCCTCCACCTTCACGCCGCCGTACCAGGTGCCCTCCGGGTAGACGACCACGGAGACGCCGAAGGAGCACGTGTCCACGCAGCCCGCCGCGTTGGCGCGCATGCTGCGCTTGAGCCCGCGCTTGTCGAGCTCCTCCTTGAAGGCGGCCCGCACCTCCTCCCCTCCCTTGGTGGCGCAGCACCCCTTGGGGTGGCCGTCCGGGCGGCGGTTCGTGCAGACGAAGACGTGGCGTTCGAAGGGAGGCGGCATGGTTCGCCTCCTAACGCGGCCGTGCGTCGAAATCGATGCCCCGTTCAGCAGGCGACCGTCCAGGCC
>NZ_RAWC01000253.1:0-12569 GCF_003611685.1 Corallococcus sp. CA049B
TCGCCGCCCTGGTCCTCACGCAGGCCCCACCCCCACTCACCACCGTCTCCGAGCAGAGCGGCTGGAAGCGCACCGGCCGCTACGCGGAAGCAGAGAGCCTCTGCCGCGCCTTCCCCAAGGCGTTCCCCGGCAAGGCCCGCTGCGACACGCTGGGCACCACGCCGGAGGGCCGCTCCATGGTGGCGCTCGTCGTCAGCCAGGACGGCACGCTCACCGCGGACGCCGCGCGCAAGAAGGGGCGGCCCGTCGTCTTCTTCCAGGGCGGCATCCACGCGGGTGAAATCGACGGCAAGGACGCGGGCTACTGGCTCCTGCGTGACGCGCTCCAGAACCGGGCGTCCGCGCCGGACCTGCTCAAGGGCGTCACCGCCGTCTTCGTCCCCGTCTTCAACGTGGACGGCCATGAGCGCTTCAACCCCAACCACCGCCCCAACCAGGTGGGCCCGGAGGAGATGGGCTTCCGCGTCACCGCCCAGAACCTCAACCTCAACCGCGACTACGTGAAGGCGGACGCGCCGGAGACGGTGCTCCTCTTGAAGTACCTCAACGCATGGGACCCGCTCGTCTACGTGGACCTGCACGTCACCGACGGCGCGAAGTTCGAACCCGACGTGTCCGTGGGCCTGGAGCCCCAGAAGTCCGGCCCTCCCGGCTTGCGCGAGCTGGGCACGAAGCTGGTGGACGAGCTCTTCACCGGGCTCACCGCCCAGGGCCACCAGCCGCTGCGCTTCTACCCGTCCTTCCGCGTGGACGACGACCCCACGAGCGGCTTCGCCTACGGCGTCCCCCCGCCGCGCTTCAGCCATGCCTTCTGGTCCGTCCACCACCGCTTCGGCGTGCTCGTGGAGACGCACTCCTGGAAGAACTATGAGCAGCGCGTGAAGGCCACCCGCGACGTGCTGGAGGGCCTGCTGAAGCTCGTGGCCCGCGACGGCGCCGCGCTCCAGGCCGCCGTGAAGGCGGAGGACCAGAGGGCCGTGGCCGGTCAGGTGCGTGAGGTGGTGCTCGGCTGGAAGAACACGTCCAAGCGCGAGGCCCTTGCGTTCAAGGGCTACGCCTACGAGCGGCTGCCGTCGGACATCTCCGGCCAGCCGTACATCCGCTACGACGACACGCAGCCCCAGACGTGGAAGGTGCCGTACCTGCCGGACGTGGAGCCCGCCGTCACCGCGAAGCTGCCCGAGGGCGGCTACCTGGTGTCCGCCGCGCACGCCGCGTGGGTCGCGCCGAAGCTGGCCGCGCACGGCATCGCGTTCCAGCGCCTCACCCGCGCGGTGCCCGCGGCGAAGGTGGAGTCGTTCCACTCGAAGGACTTCCAGTTCCAGGTGCGCTCCAACGAAGGCCACCAGGGCCTCACCGCGAATGGCGAGTGGAAGCCGGACACGCAGGACCTGCCCGTGGGGACGCTCTACGTGCCAGTGGCGCAGAAGAACGTGCAGCTGGTGGCGCACCTCTTCGAGCCCGCGGGGCCGGACTCGCTGCTCACGTGGGGCTTCTTCAACGCCCACTTCGAGCAGAAGGAATACATCGAGGACTACGTGCTGGAGCCCTGGGCCCGGGAGCTGCTGGCGAAGGACGCGGGCGTGAAGGCCGCGTTCCAGGAGCGCCTGAAGGACGCGGGCTTCGCCAAGGACCCGCGCGCCCGCCTGCGCTTCTTCGCGGAGCGCCACCCGGCCTGGGACGAGCGCCTGGGCCTCTACCCCGTGTACCGCGCCGCCAGCGCGCCGCCGGGCCTGGCGCCGGTGAAGTAGCGGAGGCAAGAAGAAGCCCCCGGCCCGCTTCCCCTTCAGGGGTGTCGCGGAGCGGGGGCTTCGGATTCAGCGCCGCGCTCCCGGTCCATGAGGCACCGGGAGCGCGTCTTCATTCACGGCCTAGCCGATGGGCCTCTCGCAGACGCACGAGCTGACGTTGCACTCGAAGCCCGGCGCGCAGCCGCCGCAGTCCGGCTTGCAGACGCAGGCGCACAGCTCCGCGTTGGCGCCGAAGGCGTTGCCGCAGTTGAGCGCGCCCGTGTCGCAGACGCAGCCGCAGGCGTTGTTGTCGAACTTGTAGCCCGCCGCACAGGTCGCGGACTGCACGCAGCTGCACGAGCAGGAGTCCGTGTTGCACGTCTCGAAGGTGCCGCACGCGCCGCCGCAGTCCTGGGCGCAGGTGAAGTCACACACCGCGCGGTCCGTGTTGCACACCTGTCCCGGGGGCGCCGAGCCACCGCAGTCCGCCGGGCACTCGCACTTGTCCGTGGTGCGGTTGCAGGCGAGCTTGCCCTTGCAGAAGTCCGGGTCGTTCGCGTCGTAGTACGTCGTGTCGGACGAGCACGGGGGCGGGTTGCCGTCCGCCTTGGCCGTGCGGTCGATCCAGTAGCGGTACGACAGCGCCGCCTGCGTCTTGCCGGACTCCTTCGGACGGCAGGCGCCGTAGAAGGACACGGTGCGGTTGATGCCGTCCACGTCGAAGCCGTTGGTGCGGCTGCGCGGCAGGTCCCCGATGCTGGGACACAGGGCGGCGTTCGCCACCTCCGCCACCGCCACCTTCAGCGAGGCGCCAATCGGCGGCTTGAGCGTCTTGTAGCCCACGGACGCGATGACGCTGTCCACGATGGCGTTGATGGTGTTGGTGATGGAGGTGTTGTCCCGGATGCTGCCGGACACGCCGCCCGTGGCCTGGATGACGTCCAGGTGGCGCGGGTTCTTGTTGTCCTCACCCGCGTAGCACGGGTTGCCGTCCGGCGGGCAGATGATGCCGTGCACCTGGATGGGCTGGCCCATGGGGTTGCTCGTGGTGCCGGCCGTGGTGCCGGTGTTGAGGAAGTACGCGGAGTAGTTGGCCACCGTGTCCGTGGACTGGTCCTTCACGTCCGTGAGGATGACCACCACCACCTTGGCGCCCGGACGGATCTTCGTCTCCGGGCCGCCCGTGGACGCGGCCATGTCGTTGATGGCCTTGCGCGCGGCCTCCAGCGGGCGCTCGCTGCCGTCACCGCCCAGGGCCACCCAGCAGTTGGTGTTGGCCGTACAGGTGGTGTTGGGCAGCGGCGTGTACGTGGGGTTCTGGGTGGTGCCACCCTTCACCGCGCACACGCTGTTGTTGCACACCGCGTTCTGGGTCAGCCACGCCTTGAACTGGTCGATGTTGGTGGTGAAGGGGCGGATGACGTTGCGGTTGGCGCTGGTGCCCACCGTGTAGCTGGTGGTCACCATGGACACGCGCCAGTCCAGCGTCGCGTTGCCCAGCTTGTTGGCCACCGCCGTGCCCGCGTTCGCCAGCGACGTCTGGGACGACGCCATGGAGCCGGAGTCGTCCACCACGAAGAGGAAGTCCACCACGGCCGTGTTGCCGGTGAAGACCTCGCACTGCACCGCGTCCGCGTCTCCGAACTGCGCCAGCGCGGAGCCGCCCGCCGTGTCCGCCATGGTGAACAGGCCGCCCGCCTCGTTGTAGCGGGCCGCCGGCGTGATGGCGAGCACCACCACGACGCTCTGGTTGGAGCGGTGCACGTACTGCGCCTGGATCTTGAACGGGCCGTTGACGCCCGCCGAGCCGCCGAGCGTCTCCGTGCTGTTGGGCACCAGCTGGCGCGCCAGCGAGTTGGTGAACGCCTTCAGCTCCGTCGTGCCGGCGAGCGCGTAGCGGGAGACCGCCGCGGGGAAGCCGTCCCAGGTGGTGAAGGTCTGCGTGAACTCCACGTCCGCCGGCGCCAGGAGCGGCGTGCCGGTGCGGATGCCCGACTCGTCCGTCGAAGGCGTGGTGGAGCTGCCCACCTGGGTGCGCTTGTACGCGATGAACGTCACCTGCTTCGTGTCGTCATGGCCCATCACGCCCACGGTCTGGCCGTTGGCCTTCAGGTTGATGAGGTTGGCGTCCTTGAACGTGTTGGGCAGCGCGAGCCGCAGGTCCGCGCCGCTGTCCTCCTTGAAGGTCACCGTGCGCAGGTTCTGCACGCTGCACGCCTTGCCCGCGGGCGTGGTGGACGCGCCGTCCTTGGCGTCCAGCGGGTCGAGCTCGTTCGGGTCCACCTTGCCGTTCTGGTTGGAGTCCTCCGCGCCGTCCGGGATGCCGTCGCCGTCGGAGTCCGCCTTGTTGGGGTCCGTCTTCGTCGTGGGGTCCGCGTCGCCCACGTAGGTGCAGCCAGCGCTCGGGGGGGCCGCGGCCGTGGTCACGCCGCGCTCCACGCCGTCGAGCAGGCCGTCACCGTCGGAGTCCGGGTTGGTGGGGTCCGTCTCGCCGGGGTCCACCTGGCCGTTGGAGTTGGGGTCCTCACCGAGGAAGCCGTTGCGGCCGGCGCCGTCCTGGAGCCCGTCACAGTCGGTGTCGGTCACGCGCGGGTCGGTCTCACCGGAGTCCACGCGGCCGTTCTTGTTCGTGTCCTCCACGCCGTCCGCCACGCCGTCGCCGTCCGTGTCGGCGCTGTTCGGGTTGGTGCCGGTGGCGATCTCGACGGAGTCCGGGATGCCGTCGAAGTCCGCGTCGGGGACGGCCGCGTTGCAGTCCGCCTTGCGCGGATCCGTCTCGCCCGGGTCCACCTTGCCGTTCTTGTTCACGTCCTCGGCGCCGTCCGAGCAGGTGTCGCCGTCCGAGTCGGGCTTGAGCGGATCCGTGCCCGTCTGCTTCTCCAGGCCGTCCGGCAGGCCGTCGCCGTCCGTGTCGCGCAGGCGGGGGTCCGTCTCCCCGGGGCTCACCGAGCCGTTCTTGTTCGCGTCCTCCACGCCGTCCGGGATGCCGTCACCGTCGGAGTCCGCCGTGTTGGGGTCCGTCTCCGTGAGGTCGCGCTTGCCGTTGCGGTTGGCGTCCTCCAGGCCGTCCGGCAGCCCGTCGTCGTCCGTGTCCGCCTTCACCGGAGAGGTGCGCGTGGTGGGGTCCAGGTCCGGGTAGAAGGAGCACGCGGGGTCCACGCTGCTCGTGCGGCCCACCTCCACGCCGTCACGGATGCCGTCGCCGTCCGTGTCGCGCCGGCCGGGGTGCGTCTTCAGGCCACCGGCGTAGACCGTGGAGAACTCCTCCTGGTCCGTCAGGCCGTCGCAGTCCGAGTCCTTCGTGGCGTTGTCTTGATCATACGGGTTGACGAGGACCTCGCCGGGGTCGGGGTCCGGGTCGATGATGACGCCCGCGTCCTCGACATAGCCGGCGTCGAAGCCCGCGTCGGAGCCGGCGTCATTGTCACCGGGGCCTCCGTCGTTGGTGGGGGTGGGATCATCAGGACCGGGGTCCGGGTCACTGCCGCCGCAGCCCGCCATGAGCGTGGCGGCAAGCAACGTGCCGGAGAAGAGTCGGATCCAATTGCGCATAACGGGTCATCACTCCGGGAAGGGGGGGAACGGAGAATGCCCTCAGCATAGAGGGATGCGCGCCCGATGCCGATGTAGGTGCGCCCTGGGACGGAGACGGAATCACGATTCGTAAACTCGGCGTTCACCTCTGTCGCCTGTTTCCGGCTGCACTGTCTTTACGGAGGCCAGGAGGGCTCGGTTATCGTCCGCCCCGTGCCTGTGTTCGGTCTTGCGGCGGTATGGGGGGAAGCGGCTTCGCCTGAGCAGGCGGCAGCCGTCGTGGAGGGCCTGAGCGCGCTTCTGCCGTCCGCGCAGTCAATGCAGCTCGTGGTGGCGTTTCGCGACGAGGCCGGCGCGCTGGAGGTGAAGGTGGAGGTGCCCGGCTATCCGCGCGCGGCGGTGGAGCGGTTGGGCGAGGAGGTTCGCAAGAGCGGCGGCACGTTCGTGGAGCTGTGGCGGTTGCCCAAGGCGGAGCGGGACGCGCTGCGCTCGCGCACGCTGGCGGGCGGCACGCCCTTCGGCGGCAACGAGCGCACGCAGGCCGCGCAGGAGCTGCGGCAGCACCTGGAGGCCCTGGCCGCGCGAGGTCCCCTGCCCGCCCCGTCCGCGCCGAAGCCTCCGCCGCCATCCGGGGCACCGCCCGCGCCCCAGGCCGCTCCCAGCGAAAGCGGGGGCGCGCCGGAGACCGGGCCGTCCGAGGAGTCACCGCCGCCGGATCCGCCCGCGCCATCCCCCGCGCCCGCTGGTGATGAATCCCAGCGCCGCGCCCGGCGTTTCGCGGTGAAGCTGGAGATGGAGTTCCGCACGGAGCTGGACTTCGTGCGCGAGCACGCGCTGAACATCAGCAACGGAGGGCTCTTCGTGCGCACGGCGCACCGCCCGCCGCAGGACAGCGTCGTCACCGTGGACGTGAAGCTGCCCAACGGCCAGCGGCTGCAGGGCGAGGCGCTGGTGGTGCATGTGGTGGACGAGCAGTACACCGGAGGCGTGGGGCTGGCCTTCCTGAGCGACGACGCCACCTTTTCGGCGACGCTGGACGGGTACCTGGCGAGCCTGGCCGGAGAGAAGGCGTGACGTTGGAGGAAGGCAAGACACCCGAGTGGCCGCGCGACCTGGGCCGCTTCCAGCTGCTGTCGCGGCTGGGGCGCGGCGGCAACGCGGAGGTGTTCCGCGCGCGGATCCTCCACGGGCCGCATGCGGGGGAGGAGGTGGCCCTCAAGCGCGTACGGCCGGAGCGCCTGCGGGACGCGGAGGCGCGCGAGCAGCTCCTGCACGAGGCGGAGCTGGCGCGGTGCCTGGACCATCCGCACATCGTGGGCTTCCGGGAGTACGGCGAGCTGGCGGACGGGCCCTACCTGGCGCTGGAGCTGGTGGACGGCACGGACCTGGGGCGCGTGCTGGCGCAGTGCCGGCGCCGGCGCATCGAGCTGCCCATCGACATCTCCGTGATGATGGTGCGCCACGTGCTGGAGGCGCTGGCGTACGCGCACAAGGCCACCAACGCCAAGGGCCTGCCGCTGGCGGTGGTGCACTGCGATGTGTCTCCGCACAACGTGCTCCTGTCGCGCGGCGGAGAGGTGAAGCTGGCGGACTTCGGCGTGGCCCGCTCGCGCGCGGGCCTGGAGGTGGACCTGCGGCGGGTGGGCAAGCAGAACTACCGCTCGCCGGAGCTCCTGGCCGGTGAGGTCTCCGTGGCGGTGGACCTGTGGGCGGCGGCGGTGCTGCTGTACGAGCTGCTGTCCCTGGAGTCGCCCTATGAGGAAGGGACGTCCGAGGAGGTGGAGGCCTCCATCCGGGGCCTGCGGCTGACGCCCGTGCGCATGGTGGCGCCGGAGGTGTCGGATCCGCTGGCGCTGGTGTTGGACCGGGCGCTCGCGCCGCACCCGTCGCAGCGCTTCTCCTCCGCGGAGCAGTTCGCGCGGGCGCTGGCGGCGCTGAGCGACGACCGCGTGGCGACGCCGCTGGCCGTGGCCGCGGTGGTGCGAGGCCTGATGGGCGCGGAGCCGGTGACGGGCTGAGTCACGCCACCTGTTGATCCGAGGGGGCGACGATGCCCGCGTCGCCTTCGACGACGAGCTTGCTGCGTCCGCCGCCCTGCTTCACCACGCGCACCTGCACGCCGATGCGCTCGGCGAGCCCGCTCACGTGGGAGATGATGCCCACCTGGCGGCCGGTGGCCTGGAGCGCGTCGAGCGTGGCGAGCGCGACCTCCAGGGTCTCCGGATCCAACGTGCCGAAGCCCTCGTCGATGAAGAGGGTCTCCACCTGCGTCGTCTCCGACGACAGCGAGGCCAGGCCCAGCGCGAGCGCGAGCGACACGAGGAAGCTCTCTCCGCCGGAGAGGCTGGCCACGCTGCGGACCTCGTCGCCCATGTCGCCGTCCACCACCTGGAGGTCCAGGTCGTGGCCGGGCACGCGCTCCAGGCGGTAGCGGCGGGCCAGTTCGCGCAGGTGCGCGTTGGCGTGCAGCAGCAGCGCGTCCAGGGTGAGGCTCTGGGCGAAGACCTTGAACTTCTTGCCGTCGTGCGAGCCGATGAGGTCGCCCAGCGTCTTCCACACCTCCGCGTCGGCGCGGCGCTGCTCCAGGGCCCGGGCCTCCGCGCCATGGCGGGCGCGGGCGGCGTCGTCGGCTTCCAGCTTCGCGCGCAGCAGGGCCTCGGCGCGGCTGCGCACCTCCACGTCGGTGCGCAGACGTTCGCAGAGCTCCGCGACGTCCCCTTCCGCGAGCGAGGGAAGCCCGGAGGCCTCATGGCGGACGCGGCGCTCGCGGCGCTCCCCGAGGACGGCGCGGGCCTGGGCCACGGTCTCGCGCAGGGTGTTGAGCGCGCGGGCCTCCGCGTCGCACCAGGAGGCGCCGCGCGACAGCAGGGCCTTGAGCTCATCCAGGGTGGAGCCATGACCGGCGAGGCGCTCCGCGAGGACGTCCTGGGCACGGTCGAGCGCGAGGGCCGCCTCGGTGCGCAGGCGCACGGCGTCCTCCGCGCGGGCGGTGGCCACCTTCTCCGCCTGCTGGAGGGCTTCGGAGTGCTCGCGGGCGCGCTCGTAGTTGGACTGGGCGGCGTCGACGCGCGCCTGGACCTCCGCGCGCACCTCCTGCGTGGGGCGGCCCTGGAGCAGCCGGGCGCGGGCCCTGGACGCATCCTGGAAGGCCGCGTCCTTGAGGCTCGCGCGGTGGGCGGCGGTCTGTGCGTCCTCGAGCCGGGACTGGAGGCGGACCTCTTCACGGGCACGCAGGCCCTGTTGCTCCTCCAGGCGCTTGCGAGAGGCCTCCAGCTCCGCGAGCTTCTCGCGCCACTTCGTCACGCGCGCCAGACACTGGCCCTGGAAGCGCGCGGGGTCCTCCGCGAGCTTGTCCTTCCAGGGGGCGGTCTCGCTGGCGAACGGAGGGGACACTTCCGTGAGGGCGCGCTCGCGGGCATCGCGGGCGGTGTCCCGGCGAAGCAGCGCATCCCGGTGGGACTGGGCCGCGCGGGACCAGGCGTCCTCGGCCTTGCGGAGGGCATCCGCCGCGCCTTCGCGCCGGGTGCGCCGGGTCTCCAGCAGGGCCCGGGCCTCGCGAGCAGCGCTGGCGCGGGCTTCCGCGGAGGCCTCTTCGTCGCGAAGGGTCGCGAGCCGCGAGCGCACGTCTTCCTGCGCGGCGCGGATCCACGCCTGGGCGGTGGTGACCTCCGCGTCCTCGGGAGGTGATGCAGCGGCACCGGCATCCTGCGCGGCGTGCTCCATCTGCCCGCGAGCGGACGCCGGGCTTGAGCGTCCGGCCTCCACGTTCGCGGCGTCGGAGCCTGACTCCTGCGCGGTGTGCTTCTTCGCAACGCGGGACGATGCCTTCGCATCCACCGGTACTGCCGCGTCCTCTCCCGGCAGCACCGCGCGGGTCCACCGCGCGCGCGCCGCGCGCCAGGCATCACGGTGCGCCGTGCGCTTGCGGGCCGCCGTGTCGCGCCGGGCTTCGGCCTGGGTCGCGGCGGTGTCCGCGGTCGCCTGCCGCACGCTCGCCGCGCTCTCCTGCTTCGCCGCGGCATCGCGCGCCGACTCCAGCTCCAGCACCCGGGCCGCGGCCTCCGCCACCAGCCCCTCCAGCGCGGAAGCCTCCCGGGCATACGGATGTTCGAGCGCGCCGCACAGCGGACACGGCTCACCTTCATGCAGCGCGGCCCGGTGCGAGGCCAGCCCCTGCGTCGCCTCCGCTCGGGACTGCGCACGGCGCGCCTCGTGGAGCATCGCCTCCTGCGTTGCCCGCGCCGCCGCCGCGTCCTTCGCCTCCTCCGCCGCGCGCAGGGAAACCTCGCGGTGCGTCTTCACCTCCGCCGCCGCGTCACCTTCCGCCGCGCCCTCCGCCCGAGCGCCTTCACCCGCGAGCGTCAGGGCCCCCAGCACTTCCTGTCGCGCCAGCAGCGCTTCCCGCAGCGCCCGCCGTGCCGCGCCGCCATCCTCCCCAAGCGCGGCTTCCGCGTGCGTCGCCAGGGCCTGCGCCTGCGCTTCCGACTCGACCGCGCCCTGGTGCTCCTCGCGGCGCGCCTGGGCCTCGTTGCCCAGGCGGTCCGCGTCCGTCCCCAACCGGTCCGCGTCCGCGCCCGCCGCCTGCTCCTCCTTCAGCGCCCCCGCGAAGCGCTCCAGCTCGCGCTGCCAGCGGGGCCACTCCGTGGCCAGGGACTCCCAGCTCGCATGCGACGTGCGCCACGCTTCGGCCGCGTCCACCAGCACCTGGGCCTTCGCTTCCGCCGCCTGCACCAGCCCCAGCGCATCGCGAGCCGACGCTTCCGCGGCCTTCGCCTGCTTCGCCAGCTCCGCGGCCTCGCGGGCCTCGCGCTCCGCCTCCGCGCGGCGCGTGTCCAGGGTCGCGGCCTCCTCCAGCGCCGGACGCACCGACGCCTCCGCCTCCAGCGCCGCCGCCCGCGCCGCCTCCGCCTGCATCCGCACCTGCCGCTGCGCCGCCGCTGCCGCGAGCGCCGCTTCCGCCTGCGAGGCCCGCTCCAGCTGCTCGGCCTCCGCCCTCACGCAGCCCTGCTCCGCGGCCTCCACCGCGGACACCACCGCGCGGAAACCCTCCGCCGCGCGCACCGACTCCAGCAGCGCCTCACGGGGCGCCGCCGCCTCCCGCTCCGACTCCGCCCGGGCCACCGCGCCCTCAGCCTGCTGCTCCTGCCCCACGAACTCCGCGCGCTGCGCGTACCAGGACCGGGCCGCCTCCGCCTCGCGCGACCGCGTCTCCTCGCGGATCCGCGCCGCCTCCTCCTCGCCCAGCTGGACGCGCACGGACTCGCGATCCGCGTCCGACATCAGCGCGATGGCCGCGAGCCCCAGCGACAGCCGCTTCAGCTCCTCCTGCTCCTTCGCGTTCTTCTCGTGCGCGGCGATGGACACCCGGCTGTACACCTCCGTGCCCGTCATCCGCTCCAGCAGCTCCGCGCGCTCGTTCGCGTCCGCGCGCAGGAACGCCGCGAACTCCCCCTGCGCCAGCAGCGCCGAGCGCCGGAACTGATCGAACGACAGCCCCAGCCGCTCCTGAATCGCGTGGAGCACCTCGCCCTTGGTGCGGCCGAACAGCTGCCCCGAGGCCACGTCCGTCAGGCTCAGCTCCTGCGGCCGGAAGCGCCCTTCCGCGCGCTCGCGCGCACGCCACACGTTCCACCGGGCCCGGTAGCGCCGCCCGTCCTTGCCCAGGAAGTCCACCTCCGCGTGGCCCTTGCCCGCCCCGCGCCGCAGCATGCCGCGCACGTCGTACGCGGACAGGCGCGCCTCCTCGTCCTCGTCCGCCCGGCCCACCAGCACCTTGCTGGGCCCGCCCAGCCGGGGCGTGCGGTCGAACAGCGCCAGGCACAGCGCGTCCAGCAGCGTGCTCTTGCCCGCCCCCGTCGCGCCGGAGATGGCGAACAGCCCCAGCCGGTCCAGCGGCGCCCGGTCCAGCTCCAGCGCGAAGTCCCCCGCGAAGCTCGTGAGGTTGCTGCCGCGAATCGCGAGGATCTTCACGACGCGTCCTCCTGCACCTGCGTGAGCAGCGCGTGGAACGACTCCAGCAACCCCGGCGAGGGCGCCTCCTTGAAGTCCCGCGCATACCGGGCGAGGAACACGTCCTCCGGCGTGCGCTCCCGCAGCGACAACCCCGGCCGCACGTCCGCCAGCGCCCCGCCCGTGCCCGTGTAGAAGGGCGTCAGCTTCACCAGCCGCGCCGCGCGTCCCTCCAGCGCCTTCTCCACCTTGTGGCGCAGCGCCGGCTCCGGCCGGGGCAGCGACACGCAGACCTCCAGGTACGGCCGCATCGACTCCGGAGCCTCCGCCTCGTACGCGGGCAGCGCCGCCAGCAGCTCCAGCACCTCCGCCAGCGGCGCCGCGTCCCGCGCGGGCACCCGCATCATGTCCGTGGTGCGAGGCACCGGCAGCGCTCGCACCTGCGTCAGCGCCCCGTCCTCCACGTCCAGCACCAGCACCTGGTGCCGGTAGTGCGCCTCCGACAGCGACAGCGGCAGCGGAGAGCCGCTGTAGCGCACGCCCTCGCGGCCCCCCACGCGCTGCGCCTTGTGCAGGTGCCCCAGCGCCGCGTACGCGACGTCCTCCGGGAACAGCTCCACCGGCAGCGCGTGCTGGTTGCCGCCGAGAATCTTCCGCTCGCTCAGCTCCGACAGCTCCGAGCCCGTCATGTAGCAATGGCCCATGGCCACCAGCGCCTGCCCGGACCGGCGCCGCCTGCGCGCCGCGTCCAGCACCTCCGCGTACACGGCGCGCACGCCCTCCACCAGCCGGTCCCCTTCACTGTCCGGGACGGACGGCAGGTCCGAGGGCCGCAGGTACGGCACCGCCGCCACCCACGCGCCCACCTTCCCGCGCGCGTCGTGCACCGGCACCACCAGCCGCTCCATCTCCAGCCCGCCCCGGTGGCGCGGCAGGCCGCCCACCACGCGCACGCCCAGGGCATGGAACAGCGGATCCGGCGCGTCCAGGCGCGCGGCGGAGTCGTGGTTGCCGCCCACCACCACCACGTCCAGCTTCGGCAGCGTGCGCCGGGCCCGCGCGATGAAGTGGTACCAGGCCGCCTGCGCCTCCGCGCTGGGGTTGGCCGTGTCGAAGATGTCCCCGGCCACCAGGAGCGCATCCACCTCCTGGGACTCCAGCGTGTCCAACAGCCACGTCAGGAACGCGGCGTGCTCCACTTCGCGTGAGACGTCATACAGCGTGTGGCCCAGGTGCCAGTCCGACGTGTGCAGCAGGCGCATCCGGCGTTCACCCTCCCTCGTGGCCCGGTGGCGGGTGCGGGCCGGGCAGCCTCCCCCGGTCCCATCCCCGACTCCAAGCGGCGAGCCCCCGCTC